>JAKSOX010000099.1 GCA_024405335.1 Kiritimatiellia bacterium | reverse complement strand
CTCATGAGCAACAACCGCACACGTGCATTGAACGCCATCGCCGAGCGCTTTTCCGAAGCGCCCGGCGACGAGGCGTTTTCCGCGGACGTGCTCAAGCGCTACGGGGAAGACGTCTTTTCCGAAAAGGAGATCCGCAAGTACCTGCCGAAGAAGAGTGCCGAAAAACTTCTGGCCACGATCAAGGATGGGCGCGCGTTGGATCCTTCGATCGCGGAGGACGTGGCGCGCGCCATGAAGACCTGGGCGCTGGAAAAGGGCGCCACGCATTTCACCCATTGGTTCCAGCCGCTCACCGGCGGCACGGCGGAAAAGCACGACGCGTTCGTGTCGCCCACGGGACCCGCCGCGGCCGTTCTCGAATTTTCCGGCGCCAACTTGACCGGCGGCGAAGCGGACGCGAGTTCCTTCCCCTCGGGCGGGCTGCGGTCCACGTTCGAAGCGCGCGGCTACACCGCGTGGGATCCCACGTCCCCGGCGTTCATCAAGCGCCACGCCAACGGCGCGACGCTCTGCATCCCCACGGCGTTCTGCTCGTACACGGGAGAGGCGCTGGACGCGAAGACGCCGCTGCTCCGGTCCACGCACGCGCTGTCCCGCGCGGTGGAGCGGTTGATGAAACTTTTCGGCCAGCCGAAGGCGCACGTGTCCGTGACGCTCGGAGCGGAGCAGGAATATTTTCTGATCGACCGCGGGTTCTTCCTGCAGCGGCCCGACCTGCTGCAGACGGGGCGCACGGTGTTCGGTTCCTCGCCGGCGAAGCACCAGCAGCTGGACGACCACTACTACGGTGCGATCCGCCCGCGCGTGCTGAAGTTCATGCACGAGGTTGAACACCGCCTGTGGCGGCTCGGCATTCCCGCGAAAACGCGACACAACGAAGTCGCGCCGGCGCAGTTCGAGCTCGCGCCAGTGTTCGAGGACCTGAATCTCGCCGTGGACCACAACATGCTCGTGATGGAGGTGCTGCGGCAGACGGCCGAACGCCACGGCTTCGAGTGCCTGCTGCACGAAAAACCGTTCGAGGGCGTGAACGGCAGCGGCAAGCACTGCAACTGGTCCATCGCCTACGGCGGAAAAAATCTGCTCAATCCCGGCAAAAACCCGAAGGACAACGCGATCTTCCTCACGGTGCTCTGCTCGATCATCCGCGCGGTGGATCTGCACGCGGACATGCTGCGCACCGCCACGGCTGGCGCCGGCAACGACCACCGCCTGGGCGCGAACGAAGCGCCGCCGGCGGTCATTTCCATTTTCCTCGGCGACGAACTGTCCGCCGCGCTGCGCGAAATCGAGACGGGCGAAAGCGCGCGCCGTTCGGGCCGTCCGCGGCTCAAGATCGGCGTGGACGAACTGCCGCCGCTGCCGGCGGACGCCACGGACCGCAACCGCACCTCGCCGTTCGCGTTCACGGGCAACAAGTTCGAGTTCCGCGCACCCGGTTCTTCGCAGAGCTGCGCGATGAACCAGATGGTGCTGAACACGATCGTGGCGGAATCGCTGGACGCCGCGAGCGACGCGCTCGAAACTGGCGAAGGCCCGTTCAACGCGCGGCTGCAGAAACTGCTGCAGAAGCTCATCCGGAAGCACAAGCGCGTGCTTTTTTCGGGCGACGGCTACTCCGCCGAATGGAAGGCCGAGGCTGAGCGGCGCGGGCTGCCGAACCTGCCGGACACGATGTCCGCGATCGCGCCGCTCAAGGACGGGAAGAACCAGGCGATTTTCGAGAAGTACGGCGTGCTGACGGCCGGCGAAATGAATTCGCGGTGGGAGGTGGCGCGCGAGGTGTACCACCGCCGCATCCGCATCGAAGGCGCGGTGGCGCTCGAAATCGCGCGTTCCATGATCCGGCCCGTGGTGGCCGACGAATTTTCGAAACTCGGCACGGCGATTTCGCTGGCGAAGAAGGACGGAATCCGCGTGGGGTTGAAGGGTTTGGACGCGCTGTCGCGGAAACTCGGCGCGGCGCTGGACGATCTGCACGTGAAGTGCGAGCGCCTCGAGCGCGCGCTCGCGCACGGCCTGCACGAGGAAGTGATCGCGTGTTCGAACGATCTGCGCAAGACGGTGGACGCGCTGGAGCAGCTGGTGGACGACGCGCGCTGGCCGCTTCCGAAATATCGGGAAATGCTGTTTGTTTATTGAGCAAAAGGAGGATAGATGGTTACTGCAATCGTGGTCGCGGCCGGAAAATCCGAGCGCATGGGCGCCGGAACGGACAAGGCGTTTCTGTCGTTGGGGCAGAAACCCGTGCTGGCGTGGAGCTTGTTGGCGTTCGAGCGTTCTCCGGAGGTGGACAACGTCGTTCTCGTGGTCCGCAAAGACCAGCTCGCGGCGGCGAAGGCGGTTGCCAAGATGTTTGGCATATCCAAGTTGCAAAAGGTCGTTCCAGGCGGCGCGCGCCGCCAGGATTCCGTGCAGAACGGTCTGAAGGAAGTCGATTCCGACACGCGCGTCGTGCTCGTGCACGACGGCGCGCGCCCGTGCGTAACCCCAGAGCTGGTGGGCGAAATCGTCAAGCTCGTGAAGCGGCACGGCGCGGTCGTGGCCGGGCGCCGCATCTACGACACGGTGAAGGTCGTGGGCAAAAGCCAGCAGGTGGAATCCACGGCGGACCGCTCCAAGCTGTGGGCGGTTCAAACGCCTCAGGGTTTCAACGTGCGTTTGCTGCAGCGCGCGTACGCCGAAGTCGAGAAACGGAAACTCGAAGTCACCGACGACGCCCAGGCCGTGGAAATCCTTGGCGAACCCGTGCGCATCCACGAATGGCCTGCCGTGAACGTCAAGATCACGACCCCCGGAGATCTGCAGGTGGCGGCGGCGGCGCTGAAGCTCTGACATGGGACAGACGTACGCGATTTTGGGCGACATCCACGCCAACGTCGACGCGCTGAAGGCCGTCGTCGCGGATGCTCGCGAACAGGGCGCCACGCGTTTCGCCTGCGTTGGCGACGTGGTGGGCTACAACGCCGCGCCTTCGGAATGCATTTCGATCGTCCGCGACGAACTGAAATGCCCCGTGGTGTGCGGCAACCACGACCGTTACGTTTCCTCCAACATGTCGCTCACGGATTTCCATCCGGTGGCGGCGACGGTGGTGGAATGGACGCGCCAGCAGTTGAGCCCGGAAAATCTCGCTTGGTTGCGCTCGCTGCCGTTGCAGAAACCGGTGATGGGTTTCATGCTCGTGCATTCCACGCTCGACATGCCCGAACACTGGGGGTACGTGTTCGACTCCCTGCAGGCGTCGGCGCATTTCGTCTACCAGAAGACGCCGCTGTGCTTCCACGGCCACACGCACGTGCCGATAGTCTACGAAGAGTGCGCGCTGGGGGCGCTGTGCCTGCCGCCGGAAAGTTTCAAGGTTCCCGCCGGCAAGAAGTTCTTCGTGAACGTCGGTTCGGTGGGCCAGCCGCGCGACGGGGATTCCCGCGCGAGTTACGTCCTTTTTGACACCGGCACGCGCGAGTTGCGTTTCCGCCGCGTGGCGTACGACGTCGCGGCCGCCCAGGCGCGCATCCGCGCGGCCGGTCTGCCTGAACGTTGCGCCGCCCGGCTTGACACGGGAAGTTGATCCGCGTCTGGCCGTTTTCGTTTTGGAGCTTCAACGCGGAGTTGTCAAATGGAAGACGACCGGCTGGATGCGGTTGCTTCCTGCCATAGCGCGTCCAGGCGTTTCGGGCTTGCCGTTTGGGCCGTGTGGAGTTCCTGCGCGAAAAGCGAAATGCGGTATTCTTCGACGAGCCAGCGGTAGTCGTCGAGCGCCTTGGCGTCGCATTTCGCGCGGTCCGGTCCCGTGACGGCGGCGACGTAGCGCGTCCAATGCGGTTTCAGCAGCGCCTCCTTCGCGCGGTCCGACGCCGGCGCGTTGGCGGCGCGTTCGAGCCGCAGCGCGGCGCCTTTGAGATAGCGCGGATAGTGTTGGAGCCGTTCGGGCGCGACGCGCGCCGGGAAGCCCCGGAACACGAGCCACACGAGCTGGTTCTGGACGGCTTCCGCCACGTCGGCGGGGATGCGTTCGTCCGCTTCCGAGCGCGTGACGAGCCGCGCGGTCCGCGCCACCGCGTCCAGCGCGAGCGCGCGGATTTCGCCTTGCGCCGCCATGAGCGCGTCCCGTTCGCCGGCGCGGGCGACGAAGGCGCGTTCGTCGCGCACCGGTTCGCGTCCGGCCACGAGCGCCGCCCGCACGGCGCCCTCGAACACGTCGTCCGCGAACTGCGCCGTTTCGTAGTCCATTTCCTTCAGGTGGCGCGCCGCTTCGAAATCGAGGTCCTTCGCGCGCAGCGGCATACGGAAATCCCGCGCGAGCGCGAACGTCAGCAGCCGCGTCACGCCTTGCGCGTGGATTCGCGCGGCCAGCGCTTCGTCCGGATAGCTCCGCAGCGCGACGCCGCCGCCTTCGTCCTTGAGCGCGGGATGCAGTTTCACGGTCCAGCCGCCGTGGTCGCCTTCCGTCACGGCGGGGACGGTTCCGAAATTCCAGGTGCACGAAAGCGCGGCGGCGCTTTGCCCGGCCGCGCCGCCGTCGGGCGGGTCGAAGCGTGCGAACACTTCGCGCTTGTCGCGCGTGGCGAGGAGCACGCGCCCGGTGGCGTCGTCCTTCACCACGAAGCGGACGCGCAAATGCGGCGGCACGGCCGCGTTCGCCCACGCGTCCGCGGGAATGCGGACGCCCCAGCGCGCGCACGTTTCGCGGCGGACGGCGTCCGCCAGCGGCTCCGCGCCGGGCTTCAGCGCGCCCGCGAGGTGCGCGATTTTGTCGTCCAGCGGCATCAGCGCGCGCCGCGGGGCGTTCGGCAGCGTCCGCAGCATCCAGCCGATTTTTTCGGGCAGCGCGCCGGGCACGAGCCAGTCGGACTGCCACGACCGCAGCGCGCGCACGTCCCGGCGGCGCACGGTGCAGGTGATGCCGTCCTTTTCGGGATCGTCCGGTTCGTGGCGGTAGGAAAGGGCGAACGTCGCGCCTTCGATGCGGACGCGGTCCGGGAAGTCGGCGCGCTCGTCGATTGCGACGAGCCAGTCCTCCTCCTTCAGTTTGAAGCGCGCGAGTTCGTCGGGCCGGGCGCGGCGGAGCCACTTGTCCAGCGCGGCGCCGGACGCCACGTCGGGCGGCAGGACGGCGTCGAAATGCGCGGCGACGCCCTCGGCGTCGAACGCTTCGGGCTTGCGCAGCTTTTCCGCGCGGCGCCTGAGCGCGGCGATCACGGCGAAAACGGCGCGCACGGCCGGCGCGGGATGCGGCAGCGCGCAGCCGACGAGGCCGTCTTGGATGAAAATCTCGCGCGCGAGCTTCGGGTCCACTCGCGCCAGGTCGCGGCGGCGGGAGGGAACGATCACGAGCCCGTGCAGGACGACCTGCTCGGTGACGCGCGCGAAGCCGCTTTGCGCGTCCCACTCCGGCGCGCGGTAGGTGCGGCGGCACAAATCGCCGGCGATCGGCTCGATCCAGTCCACGTCGATTTCGGCGGCGTCGCGCGCGTAGAGGCGCGCGGTGTCCACGAGCTCCCCGGCCACGATCCACGGCGGTTTCGCGTCCGGCTTGGGCGGCGTTTCGCCGCGCGCCTTCATCCGGCGGATTTCTTCGCGCGACGGGCGTTTCGTTCTTTTGGCCAGCACGGACCCGGGATGCAGCGCGAAGCGGAGCCCGTGCGCGCCGCGGTAGTCGCGCTCTTCCTCGTCGTAGCGGCCGATGCGCGAAAGCAGTCCCGAAAGCAGCGCCTGGTGGAAGCGCGCGCGGAAATCCTCTTCGTCGCCGCGGCGTTCCGCGTCCGAAAGGCCGAGGCGTTTGGCGAGATCGCCGAGCTGGCGCGCCAAGTCGCGCCATTCGCGCATCTTCGGGTAGGAAAGGTAGGTCTTCTTCGCGAGGGCGCGCGCCTTGGATTGCGAGAGGTCCCGGGTGGACGCGTCCCACCACGTCCAGAGCTTCAGCGTGCCGAGGAAATCCGAACCCGGCACGCGGAAGGCGGCGTGCGCCTGGTCCGCCTTTTCCCTTTCGTCGATCGGGCGGCGTTTCGGGTCGTCGCAGGCGAGCGCCGCCACCACGGGCAGCACGGAAGGCAGCACCGCCTTTTCCGCGGCGGCGATCAGCATTCGCGCGAGGCGCGGCTCCACGGGCATTTTCGCGAGGACGCGTCCGCGGTCCGTGAGCGCGGGTTCGCGCGCGGCGTCGCGGGTGACGGCGCCGAGTTCCAGCAGTTCGCGGAAGCCTTCGTGGATCATCGCGGCCTTGGGCGGGTCGATGAAGGGGAAGTCGGCGACGTCGCCGAGGCGGAGGTCGAGCATCGCGAGGATGACGCCCGCGAGGGACGAGCGCAGCACTTCGGGCGGCGTGTAGGCGTCGCGCGCGGCGAGGTCCTCTTCCGAATACAGGCGGATGCAGGTGCCGGGGCCGAGGCGTCCGCAGCGGCCCATGCGCTGGCGCGCGGACGCCTGCGAGATCGGCTCGATCTGCAGGCGCTGCACCTGCGTGCGGTGCACGTAGCGCGAGATGCGCGCGAGGCCGGAGTCGATCACCGCGCGGATGCCGGGAATCGTCACGGAGGTTTCGGCCACGTTGGTGGCGAGGACGACGCGCCGCCGCGTCGACGGGCGGAACGCGCGCCGCTGTTCGCCGGCCGGCAGGGACGCGAGCAGGGGGATCACGTCGTTCGCGGCGCCGAAACGGCCTTCGAGTTCGGCGGCCGTTTCGCGGATGTCGCGTTCGCCCGGCAGGAACACCAGCACGTCGTCGCGCGGCGGCAGTTCCGCGAGCGCGTCCGCGACTTCGCGCGGCAGGTCGCGCTCTTCGCCGTCGGGCGGCGGCCGGTGGCGCACCTCGATCGGGAAGAGCCGTCCGGGCACGGACACCACGGGCGCGCCGCCGAAGAAGTCCGAGAAGCGCCGCACGTCCATCGTGGCCGAGGACACCACCACCTTGAGGTCGCGGCGTTTCGCGAGCGCGCGCTTGAGGACGCCCAGCAGGAAATCCACGTTGAGCGAACGCTCGTGCGCTTCGTCCACGATCACCATGTCGTACGCGCGCAAAAGGGGGTCGCCGCGCGTTTCGGCGAGCAGGACGCCGTCCGTGAGGAACTTGACGCGCGTGTCCTTTGAAATCTGCTTTCCGAAGCGGTGCTGGAATCCCACGGCGCCGCCCACGCGGCAGCCGAGTTCCTCGGCGACGCGCGCGGCCATCGTCATGGCGGCGAGGCGGCGCGGCTGGGTGACGGCGATGCGCCGCCCGCGCGCGCCGCAGCCGGCTTCAAGCGCCATTTTCGGGAGTTGGGTCGTCTTGCCGGAGCCGGTGTCGCCGGACACCACCACCACGGCGTGGCGTTCGAGCGCGGCGATGATTTCGCCGCGGTGCGCGCTCACGGGCAGTTCTTCCGGATAGG
>JAKSOX010000098.1 GCA_024405335.1 Kiritimatiellia bacterium | reverse complement strand
CGGGCGCTTCGCGCGTGTCGGTGAGCGTGGAGGTGGGCGGCAACGCGGCCTTCAGGAAATGTCTCGAACGCAATCTCAAGATTTCCGGCTATTTCGAGCTCTCGCAATCCGGCGCCGTGAAGGTCACGGGCACGGCCGGATCCGCCGTGACGGCCACGGGCAACGGCAAGGCGATCACTTCCAACGCCGCGTTCGCCGGCGACGCGGAAGCGAGGTTGGCGGCCCGCAAGTTCGCGGACGAAATGGTGAAGCACTTTTCCGAAGGCGGCACGGGTTTCGCGTCCGCGCGCATCGTGTTCGTGAACCGCAAGGGCAGCAACAACGCCGAGCTCTACACGTGCTATCCGGACGGCATGGACATCCGCCAGATCACGTCCGACGGGCTCGCCGCCGTGGGTCCGCGCTGGGCGCCGAACGGCAACGACGTGTACTACACCGGTTTCCTGCACGACAAGCAGCTCGTCTACCGCGTGAACCTCGCCACGGGCGAGCGCAAGCTGTTGTCGCAGTTCAAGGGCGGCGCCACCGGCGCGGCCATTTCTCCGGACGGCCGGCGCGCGGCGATCATCCTCTCGCACCAGGGCAATCCCGAGCTTTACGTGCTGGATCTCGGCACGGGCGTCGCGCAGCGCATGACCACAACGCCCGCCGCCGCGGAGGCGAGTCCCGCGTGGAGCCCGGACGGCACGAAGATCGCCTACACGAGCGACCAGTCCCGTTCGCCGCAGATCTACGTGTGCGACGTCGCGTCGCGGAAGTCCACGCGCTACACCAGCGTGGGCAAGCAGAACACGCATCCCGACTGGGGCAAGGACGGCCAGCTCTGCTGGACGTCGCTGCGGCAGGGACAGTGGGTGGTGATGGCCGGTCCGTTCGCGAATGGCGAGAAGGGGGCGCGCGCCGTCACCAAGCCTGGCGACTGGCAGGATCCGAGTTGGACGCCGGACGCGCGCCATCTTGTGGCTTCGCGCGACAAGGCGCTGTTCCTCGTGGACGTCGACCCCGACGCCGAATCCCCCGTGGCTCCGCACATGATTTTCGCCAACAAGGGCAACTGGATGAATCCAGCCGTTTCGAAGTGACCCCGCCATCCAAGGACAAGACATGACCAAACGCACCGCACTTCCGCTTCTCGTTCTTCCGTGCCTGGCCGCGACGTGTTTTGCGGCCGAAAAGGCCGACGTGCCGCGCGGCAACTGGGAGAACCCGCTCGTCAACGCCGAAAATCGCCTGCCGGCCCGCGCGTATTCGATGCCGCTCGCGTCCGAAAAGGACGCGCTCACCGACGCGCTCGAGCCGAAGACGCCGTACAAGATGTCGCTGAACGGCGACTGGAAGTTCCGCTGGTGCGGTTCGCCAGCGCAGCGCGTCGCGAATTTCTTCGAGGAGGACTTCGACGATTCGAAATGGAACACGATCGACGTTCCTTCCTGCGTGGAACTGCGCGGCTACGGTTCGCCCGACTACACGAACGTGAACTACCCCCACGCGAAGAAGCCGCCGTTCATCCGCGACCGCCAGTTCGGCACGGACGACTACAACCCCGTTTCCGCCTACCGCCGCACGTTCGTGGTGCCGTCCGCTTGGAAGGGGCGCCGCGTGGTGCTGCGCTTCGACGGCGTCTATTCCGCCTATTGGGTGTGGGTGAATGGCCGGAAGGCCGGCTACGCCGAGGATTCCAAGCTCCCGAGCGAGTTCGACGTGACGCCGTTCCTGCGCGAAGGATCTAATCTCCTGTGCGTGGAAACCTACCGCTGGTGCGACGGCAGCTATCTCGAGGACCAGGACATGTTCCGCTTCGGCGGCATTTTCCGCGACGTGACGCTTTTCGCCAAGCCGCAGAAGGCGATCGACGATTTCGCCGTGAAGCAGAAGTTCTCCGCCGACTACGCGTCCTGCGAGGTGTCCGTCGAGGCGCCGGAAGGGTGCACGGCGAAACTGTTCGACGCCGCGTTCGGGCTGGTGGGCGAGTTCGCGCCCGGCAAGCCGCTGACGGTTTCGCCGGCGCGCCTGTGGAGCGCGGAAGACCCGTATCTCTACACGCTGGTGCTCTCGAACGGCGAAGACGTGCGCAGCTGCAAGGTCGGCCTCAAGGAGGTCAAGGTCGCGGGCAACAAGCTGCTCGTGAACGGCAGGCCCGTGAAGTTCAAGGGCGTGAACCGCCACGAGGTGTCGCTGGAAAACGGCCGCACGATTTCGGAAGAGGAAATGCTCGCCGACGTGCTTTTGTTCAAGCGCCACAACATCAACACGGTGCGTACGAGCCACTATCCCGACCACCATGCGTTCTACGACCTGTGCGACAAGTACGGCGTGTACGTCGTGGCCGAGGCGAACGTGGAAGCGCACGAAATGGGCTACGGCAAGGAAGGCCTCGGCCTGCAGCCGGAATGGAAGCAGTCCATCGTGGAGCGCAACGAGCGGCACGTGCGGAACTACCGCAACCACCCGTCGATCTGCCTGTGGTCCCTGGGCAACGAAACCGGTCCCGGGCCGAACTTCATCGCCGCCCGCGACGCGGTGCGCGCGCTCGATCCGCGCCCGATCCACTACGAGCGCCAGAACCGCGACATGGACGTTGACTCGACGATGTACCCCACCGTGGAGTGGCTGTACAACCGCGGCAAGCAGGGCGAAAAGCCCGCGCAGGAAATCAAGCCCGACGAGGACTGGACGGGTTCGCACACGCGGCATTCGGACGGCAAGGCGTTCTTCATGTGCGAGTACGCGCACGCGATGGGCAACGCCATCGGCAACTTCCAGGAATACTGGGACGCGTTCTATTCCAGCGATTCGCTCGCCGGCGGCTGCATCTGGGACTGGGTGGACCAGACGGTCGTGAAGAAGACGGATCTCTTCGACAAGAAGGGCAAGCGCATTTCGCATCTCGCCTACGGCGGCGACGGCGACATGAGCCCGAACGACGGTCCGTTCTGCTGCAACGGCGTCATCCGCGCCGACCGCCAAGTGACGCCCAAGCTGATCGAGGTCGCGCACGTCCACCGCAACCTCGTGGTGGAGAAGTTCGATCCCGCCACGGGCAAGGCGACTCTGTGGAACCGCTTCGGATTCACGCCCGCCAACGCCTACGCCGGCCAGTGGGAACTCGTGGCGGACGGCAAGGTCCAGAAGAAGGGCTGGTTCGCGGTGCCCGCGGTGGCGCCGCTTTCCCGCGGCGAACTGAAGCTGCCGGTCACGGCGGCTGATTGCCCGAAGGGCGCGGAATGTTTCCTCAACCTGGCCTTCACGCTGAAGCAAGACGAACTCTGGGCCAAGAAGGGACACGCCGTGGCGCGCGAGCAGCTCGTGCTGCAGAAGCCGGCTTCCGAAGACGGCGCGCGCTTCGTCGCGCGCGGCGCGGCCGGAACGCTTTCGGTGAACGAGGAGGACAAGACCGTGACCGTCAAGGGCAAGCGCATCCAGGCGAAGTTCTGCCGCCGTTCAGGAACGCTGTGCGAACTCGAAATCGACGACGTGGACGTGCTCGAGGACGAGCAGGGCGTCGTGGCGGGTCCGCAGCTCACCATCGCCCGCGCTTTCACCGACAACGACGTCTGGTTGCGCGACGGCCAGCACTGGAGCGGGCCGAACGTGGTAGGCTTCTACGCTTCGGGCATGAGCCAGCTCCGCTACCACGCCGACCCGCTGGTGGTCGAAGCGGCCGAAGACGGCGCGTCCGTCACGGTGAAGAGCGTCGTCACTGTGACGGGGGCGAAGTCCGGCGGATTCACGCACGAGGCCGATTACGTGGTCCGCGGCGACGGCACGATCGAAATCAAGAACAAGGTCACGCCGTTCGGCCGTCTGCCGCAGTTGCCGCGTCTGGGACTCACGTGGCGCCTGGACGACGACCTCGAGCAGATGGCGTGGTACGGGCGCGGTCCGCGGGAAAACTACGCGGACCGCAAAACCGGCAGCTTCGTCGGCGAATGGAAGTCCACCGTGTCGGCGCAGTACGAGCCGTACGTGCGTCCGCAGGAGTGCGGCGGCAAGGCGGACGTGCGCTGGGTGGCGTTCACTGACAAGAAGGGCCGCGGCGTGAAGTTCGCGGGCGACCGTCCGTTCTTCGCGCAGGCGCTCCACTACACGTGGGAAGACCTCGAGTTCGCGCGCCACCGCGCGGGCCAGCAGCGCATCTTCAAGCCGCTCGTGCCGCGCGAAGAGACGATTTTCAACTTCGACGTTCTGCAGCTCGGCCTCGGCGGCGCGTCCTGCGGACCGCGTCCGATGGCGAAATACACGCCAGAGACGAAGGTTGAAACGTGGACGACGTGGGTGGCTCCGGCCAAGTGACCGGCGGCGGGAGGAACGCAGACGTGGGCGCAAGCGAACTCGATTTCTGGTACGCGCAGGAACACACGCGCGTCGTGCGGCCGCCGACGCGGGCGTTGGAGACGTTCGGCGCCACGCGGGTGAACTACCACCTGCTCGCCGAACTGCCCGACGACCCGCGCAAAATCCGCATCCGCGAAGGACGCCTCGAAGCGCACAAGCCGGAGATCATCACGCCGGAAAAGTACGCGCAGGACGAACTCGAGGGTTTCGGCGAAGCCGCCCGCGCGTATTACGAATTCCTCAAGCAGAACGAGGACAAGATCAAAATCCTCCAGTACGGCTACTGCCTCAAGCAGGAGGCGTATTCCGAGCAGGTGGTGACGGACCGCCTGGAAGCCGTTACCGAGCGCGTGGTGCGCGAAGTGAACGAAAGGAACGAACCTTTCGACGTGGTGCTCGAAGGCGTCGACGAACCGTGGGACGTGTGTCTCATGAAATTCTTCTGGCTGCAGATCAAGGCGTCCGCGCCGGTGAACGTGAACGAATTCAGAAAACACGGGATGATGGGATGACGAAGAAAACGAAAATCATCGCGGTGGCGAACCAAAAGGGCGGCGTGGGCAAGACCACCACCGTCGTGAACCTCGCGGCCGCGCTCTCGCGGCAGCACCGCACGGTGCTCGTGGTGGACCTCGATCCGCAGGCCAACGCGACGTGTTCGCTCGGACTCGAAAAGCAGGGCGGCGTTTCGATGCTTTCCTGCCTGATGGGCGAAATGGAAATCGCGGACGTGATCCAGCCCACGCCCTACGACAACCTGAACGTCATTCCGTCGGAAATCGACCTCATGGCGGCGGAGCTCGAGTTGGCGCGCCGCGAGGACCGCGTCGGCGCGGTGAAGGCCATCATGGACCCGATCCGCGAATCCCAGGTGTTCGACTACATCATCTACGACTGCCCGCCGTCGTTCGGCTTTCTGATGACGAGCGCGCTCGCCGCCGCCGATTCGATCCTGGTGCCGATGCAGGCCGAGTTCCTCGCGCTGGAAGGACTCGGCAACATCACGGGCCGCGTGGTGCAGCCGCTCAAGGACGCCGGCCTCGTGGGCGCGGATTTCGGCATCGGCGGCGTTCTGTTCACGATGGTGGACAACCGCACGCTGCTCGCGAAGCAGGTCACGGAAGAGGTGCGCAAGCATTTCGGCGACGTCGTGTACGAGACGCAGATACCGCGCAACGTGCGCGTTTCCGAGGCGCCGAGCTACGGCCAGCCCGTGATTTTCTTCGATCCCTCCAGCCGCGGCGCGGAAGCGTACCGCGCGTTCGCGAAGGAGTTCCTGCGGCGCAACCCCACGCGGTTCGAAGATCCTGTCCCCGCGTCGGTCGCGCCGGCCGCGCCCGCCGAAAACCCGTCAGCAGAACCGCCGGTGGCGCAATGACCAAATCGCTCGAGGACTACGTCGAGGTCGTGTACGTGCTCATCCGCGACAAGCACGTCGCGCGCGTGCGCGACGTGGCGACCGCGCTCAAGGTGAAAATGCCCAGCGTGGTGAAGGGCATCGCGGAGCTGAAAAAGCTGGGGCTCGTGAACCAGGAGCCCTACGGCGACATCGAGCTCACCGCGAAGGGCCGCCGCATCGCCACGATAATCCTCAACCGCCACACGCAGCTGCGCACGTTTCTCAAGATGCTCGGCGTGTCCGACCGCATCGCCGACAAGGACGCCTGCCTGATGGAACACATCCTGTCGGCCGAAACGATGGACAAAATCCGGGACTACATCAAGAAGGGGCCGCCGAAAGCGCCATGATCAGCATTTCCGAAGTTCTCGAAACGAACAAGATGATCCAGGAGGAGAACCTGGACGTCCGCACGATCACGTTGGGGGTGTCGCTCCTCGATTGCGCGGACCAGAGTCTCGAAAAGACCTGCAAGAACGTCTACGCCAAACTTCTCCGCTACGGGGCGAACCTCGTTTCCACGGGCGAAGACATTTCGCGCGAGTTCGGCATTCCGATCGTCAACAAGCGCGTGTCGATCACACCGGCCGCCATCGTGGGCGCCGCGTGCTGCAAGTCGCCCGCCGACTACGTGGAAATCGCGAAAACGCTCGACCGCGCGGCGGCGGAACTCGGCATCAACTTCCTGGGCGGCTATTCGGCCGTGGTGTCGAAGGGCATGACGCGGTCCGACGAGCTCCTGATCCGTTCCATTCCGGAAGCGCTCGCGTGCACGTCGCGCGTGTGTTCTTCCGTGAACGTGGGCTCCACCAAAACCGGCATCGACATGGACGCCGTCCGGCTGATGGGCGAAATCGTGAAGGAAACGGCCGCCAAAACGGCCGACCGCGACTCGCTCGGCTGCGCGAAGCTGGTGGTGTTGTGCAACGCGCCGGACGACAATCCGTTCATGGCGGGCGCGTTCCACGGCGTGAGCGAGGGCGAGGCGGTGGTGAACGTGGGCGTGAGCGGTCCGGGCGTGGTGAAGTGCGCGCTTTCGTCCATCCGCGGCGCCGATTTCGAGACGTTGTGCGAAACGGTCAAGCGCACGGCGTTCAAGATCACGCGCGTTGGCCAGCTCGTCGCGCAGGAAGCGTCCAAACGGCTCGGCGTTCCCTTCGGCATCATCGATTTGTCCCTTGCGCCGACGCCCGCCGTGGGCGATTCCGTGGCCGACATCCTCAAGGAAATCGGGCTTGAACATCCCGGCGCGCCCGGCACCACGGCGGCGCTCGCGTTGCTGAACGACCAGGTGAAGAAGGGCGGCGTGATGGCGTCGTCCTACGTGGGCGGCCTTTCGGGCGCGTTCATCCCCGTTTCCGAGGACCAGGGCATGATCGACGCCGTGAACGCCGGCGCGCTCACGATCGAGAAGCTCGAAGCGATGACCTGCGTGTGTTCCGTGGGGTTGGACATGATCGCCGTTCCGGGCGACGTTTCGGCCGAAACGATCGCCGGCGTCATCGCGGACGAAGCCGCGATCGGCATGGTGAACCAGAAGACGACGGCCGTGCGCATCATCCCCGTGGCGGGCAAGGACGTGGGCGACGTGGTGGAGTTCGGCGGATTGCTGGGACATGCGCCGATCATGCCGGTGAACCGGTTTTCCTGTGCGCCGTTCGTGACCCGCAGGGGCCGCATTCCGGCCCCGATCCACTCGTTCAAGAACTGAC
>JAKSOX010000097.1 GCA_024405335.1 Kiritimatiellia bacterium | reverse complement strand
TTGAAGTCCTTGCCGCAAAAGAGCATAATACGCGCCATGAAAAACGCATTTCTTCTCATGACGTTCGCCTCGCTCGTTTCGGGATGCTTCACTTTCAACACCTCCGAACTTCCTCCGACGCGCCACACGCCGCTGCCGAACGGTGCCACCAACGTGACGGCCACGGTCCGCGGTTTCGAAGCCGTGCTCACGGAGTACGTGCCGATCGTTGGCTACAGCACCGTGTACGTGCCGGGACATGTCGGACGCCACCACGTCCACCCCGGCTACTACGAAACCGTGCAGACGAGCACCTACGTGCCGCAAACGCGGCCCGACGAGACGTTCAAGGCGCGCGCGGTCAACATCCTCGAAGAATGCGGATTCATCACCCGCTCCGCCACGCCTGACTTCGTGATCGACGTGGCGTTTTCGGGTTTCGCCAAGACGGATTCCGAAATCTCGGCCGAAGTCGCCTGGGTGCTGCTTTCGGCCTTCACGTGCGACTACGACGCGCAAACCTGGGGCGCGAAGCTGAAAATCTACGACAACAAAACCGGCCGGCTCGTGTTCCACCACGACTACGTGCAGCGCTACGAAACGAACGTCTTCAGTCCGATTCCCCTTTTCGGCATCGCCGGTTGCGCCGAGACCACGTCGAACTACATGCAGAGCTGGTGCCTGACGGCGCTGACGGAACGCACGATGGCGGACGCCACGGCGTTCCTCGCGAACGCGGTCGCGGCGCCGGTCAGCAAGTGATTTCCTTGAGCCAGGCGAGTTCGCGCCGCCGCATGGCACGGTAGTCGCGCTCCGAATGGTCGTCCGCGCCGCCCAAGTGGTCCATGCCGTGGGCCACGTACAGGAGCAGTTCCTTCTTCTTGGGCCAGCGCGCGGGGCACGCCCGCAGGGCCTGGTCCACGTTCACGACCAGCTCGCCGTAAAGTCCCGCCGGTTCGCCCGGCATCGCGTCGAACGCCTGGGTGATCACGTCCGTGGCGCCATCGACGCCCATGATCGCCCGGTGCGCCTCGTCCGACGCGGCGTCGTGCACGAGCACCACCGTCACCTCGCGCCAAACGCCGCCCGCGCGCTTCGCGGAACGCGCCGCGAAAAAGGCGGCGGCGGCCTTCAGTTCCGCCCGCGTCAAGCCGAAAGATTTCGGCAGGGGACCCGCCACCGCCACGTTCATGCGCGCCCCTCCGCGGCCGAACGGATTTCGTCGGCCGCCCTTCCGAGCGCGTCGCCGTCGGACGAAAGGAGCGCCATCGCGTCGTCCAGGCGCTTCACGGCGTCTGCGCGCGCCGCCGGATCGTCCAGCCACGCGCGCAACCGCCCCGCCACGGCCTCCGGCGTGAACGCCTCCTGCAGCAGTTCCGGCATCGGCGCTTCCGCCGCCGGCGCGTCTTGGCCGCCGCGCGACTTCTCCCAGATCACGTTCGCCAGGCCGACGAAATGGACGCCCTTGATCACCCGGCGCGCGAACCACGCCAAGAGCGGCGACACCGCGTACACGAGCACCGTGGGACACCGCGCGAGCGCCGCTTCCAGCGTGGCGGTGCCGCTCGCCACGGCCGCGCAGTCCGCCCGGCGCAGCAGATCGCGCGCGCCGCCGCGCTGCACGCGCACGAACGGCGCGTTCGCGGTCATCGCCGGCAGCAGCGCCTCGGCGCGGGCGTTGGCCGCCGGCACCACGACTTCCAGATCGTCCCGTTTCCCCAAAAGCGCCAACGCCGCCAGCAACCGCGGCATGTTGCGCGCGATTTCGCCCATGCGGCTGCCGGGCAGGAGCGCCAGCGTCTTCTTGCCGGAAGCCGCGGCGGCAGCGCCATCGGCGTCCGTGCGCTCCTGCGCGAACACGTCCACCATCGGATGCCCGATGAACTTCGCGTCCAGCCCCGTGCCGACGAAAAGCTCGGGCTCGAACGGAAAGAAGCACAGCAGTTTCGTGAGCGCCGCCGCTACCTTGGGAATCCGCCCCCGATGCCACGCCCACACCTGCGGACACACGAGATGCACGGCGGGAACGCCACGCGATTTCGCGAACGCCGCCAGCTTCAGGTTGAGCCCCGGATAATCGACGGTGACCACCACGTCCGGACGCCATTCCGCGATCGCGCGCTTCATCGTGCGCGCGACGCGCAGGAAGTAGAACAGTTTCTTGATCACGGGCCAGAAGCCCATCACGGCCAAATCGGCCGTTTTGAAGCCGTAGTCCCCGTAGCCGCGGATTTCGCAATCCGAAAGACGCGCCTTCAGGCCCTCCGCGTAGACGAGGCCGGATTCTTCGCCTGCCAGCAAAAGGACCTTCACGGCGCGTTCTCCTCAGGCGCCGTGGCGGCGCATCTGACGGGTGACCGGCACGTCCACCACGTCCGCGGAAGCGGCCACGGGCGCCGGCGTGTAGCGCTTGCGGATGTACCACGCCTGGACGATCGAGAACACCTGCGACAGCGTCCAGTACAGCGACAGCGCGCTCGGGAACGAATAGAACATGAACAGCATCATCGCCGGCATCATCACCATCATCATGCGCTGCTGGTTCTTGTCGCCCGCCGTGGGCGTGAGCGCGCTTTGGATCGCCATCGTCGCCGCCATCAGGATCGGCAGCACATTGAGGCCGCCGAAATACGGGAACCAGCTCGTGGCGCCGAGCGCTTCCGGCTCGGAAAGGTCGGCGATCCACAGGAACGGCGCGTAGCGCAGCTCGACCGCCGAACGAAGCACCGTGAAGAGCGCGATGAACACCGGAATCTGGATGACCATCGGCAGGCAGCTCGACATCGGATTGACCTTGTTGTCGCGGTACACGGCCCACGTCTCCTGCTGGAGGCGCTGGGGATTGTCCTTGAACTTCTCGCGGATTTCCTTGATCTTGGGCTGGATTTCGCTCATGCGGCGCATGGACACCGTGGACTTGTGCGTGAGCGGCCAGAAGACGAGGCGCACGAGGATCGTCAGGAGGATGATCGCGACGCCGTAGTTCGGAATCCAGGAATGGAAGAGGTTGAGCACCCACACCATCGGGTAGCACACCCAGCGCCACATGCCGAATTCCATCACGTCCTTCATCCCCAGGTTCCACAGCAAATCCTGCTTCTTCGGCCCGAGGTAGAACGTCATCTCGTTCACGGCGCCGTTGCAACCGGTGAATTTCGCGCGCGCGGACACGTGCCGCAGCTTGTATTCGGCCGTGCCGGGCACGCGCGACACCACCGCGTCGAAGCCCGAAATCGGCAGCGTCGCGGACGCGAGGGCGGACACGAAAAAGCGGTTTTTGACGGCCAGCCACTGCGTGGCGCCGGGCACGGACACGGTCTGCACCTCGGGAATCGCCGTGGCGTCCTTCTTGCCCGAACACCCGCCGATGCCGGCGACGAGGTAGCTCTTCAGCGGTTCCTCTTCGCCCCAGTGCTTGACCTTGCGCTCCTTGGCCACGGGCGAGGACGTGAACGAATCGATCGAAAGCAGCCCGTTCTTGGAAGCGTCCATCGGCATCGCGCCGAGCGACACCTCGTATTCGCCGCCCCACGTCTCGCCGAACGCGTCCTTGAGCGAGAGACGGTAGTCTTCGCCAAGCGAGATCGTGCGCTCGAGCGCGCCGTGCTTGAACGTCACGGAGGCGTCGGTTTGCGCGGCGATTTCGAAGTCGAGCCCGCGGCGGAGATTCGCGCCGCCCGTGATTTCGAGCGCGGGCGAATCGGAGAAGTCGATGCGCACTGGCGGATTTTCGGCGGAAATCCGGCCGGGCTTCTCGGCGTAGCCGAAGAACGTGGCGTCTTTCACCGCCGCGCCCCGCGTCGTGAGCGTCACCGACATCTGGGCGTTGGAAAGCACGATCGTCTTTTCCGGCGCCGCCGGCTCCGCGGGCGCGGCCGGTTCCGCCGCGCTCGCCGCGATGGCGGGCGCCGTCGCCTGGACGACGCTTGCCGCGTTCGTGGCCGGAACGGCGGTTGCCGCCGCCGCGACCTCGTTGGTGGCGGCGGCCGCGGCCGCTTCGCGCGCCGCCTCCGCCTGCTTCTTGGCCTCGTTCGTCGAACGCCACAGCCAGCCCACGAGCAGCAGCCCGAGCAATATCGAAATCAACTTCTCGCTCTTGTTCATCTTCTTTCCAACCCTTCAACCGTTTTCGAAATCGTTTTTCCACTTCCCCTTCGGCGGCACCGGATCGTACCCCGACGCGCCGAACGGATGGCACCTGAGCAGCCGCCACGTCCCCAAAAGCAGTCCCTTCACGGCCCCGTGCACGTTCAACGCCTCGATCATGTAGTTCGAACAGCTGGGCTCGAACCGGCAGCATCCGCGGAACAGGGGGCTGAGCGCGACTTGGTAGGCGCGGACGAAGAGGACGAGTATTTTCGAGAGCACCATCGCAATTCCCCCATCACGTCCGCCGTGCGCTTGCCGGCCAGGGACGATCTCCCCACCAGCACCCAATCGCACCCTTCGGGCATCTCGTCGCGCAACAGGCGGAACCCTTCGCGCAGAATGCGCTTGGCCCGGTTGCGGTCCACGGCGTCGTGGAAGCTCTTCTTTGAAACGACGACGCCGGCCTGACGACCGGCGCCCTCGCCCGAAAGAATCCACGCGGTGAAGAGACGGCCCTTCACGACGCGCCCCCGCTCGAAGACGCTTTTGTACTTCAAGCCGGGAAGCCGCGCGGACATCGGCGGAATCCTCAAACCTGCGTCAGGCGCTTGCGGCCCTTGGCGCGGCGGCTCGCGAGAACCTTGCGCCCCCCCTTGGTGGCCTTGCGGGCGCGGAATCCGATCTTGCGCGCGCGTTTGATCTTCGAGGGCTGCCATGTCATCTTCATTTTGTCTGCTTCCTTTCACGTGAAAAATGAGCGCATATTATATCATTTGACGGCGCGTATTTCAAGATGGAGCGTGAACTTTTTGGGCGCGCCCGGCAACTGCGCCAAAACGCGCTTGATTTGCGTCAACTTCGGCCGCAGCGCGAACAGCCGCCCGGACGTGCGGACGTAGAGGAAGAGTTTGCCGCCCTCGAGCCTGCCCGGCGCGGCGGGAAGATCGGGGAAGAGCGACTTCCACTGCGCGCGCACCGTCTCGAAAAACGGACTGCGCTCGACTGTCAGTTCGGCAAGGACTTCCTGCACCACGCCGCCGAACGCGGAAATCGGCGTGCGCAGTTCGCGCGGATCCCCGTCCACGGGCAATCCGGGAATGCAGTTCGAATCCAGGCGGTTCTGCGCCTTGCGCTCGCGGATGCGTCTCGCGTCCATGGTCAGCACGTCCTCAGGAAAAGGTCTTCCGCCGTTTCGCAGGCGGCGAGATCGTCCACGGAAAGCGCCGTGCCGCAGGAATTTTCGAGGAACGCCAACACGCCGAACGCGACCAGCGAACACCACTCCGGCGTTTCCCGGAATTTCGTGCCGGCGCCGACGCGCGGCACGTCCAGGATGCGCGCGAGCCGCGCGTAGAACGGACCCGTGCCGTAGCCCCAGTCAACCGTCTTCACGCCCATGCCGTTCGCGCGCCCGCCCTGCACGTCGATGGCGGTGTCGCCCACCATCACCGCGTCCGCGGGGTCGATGCCGCGCGTCTCGAGGGCGTGCGCGAGGTATTCGGGCTTGCGCAGCGTCCGGCCGGGAAGGCAGTCGCTCGTGTAGACCTCAGTGAACAGGCCGAGCAGACCGAACTTCTCCAGCAGCATCACCGTGGGCCGGCGGCGCTTGTTCGTGGCCACGTAGAGTTCCTTGCCGGACGCCTTGAGCGCCTTGATCCAGGCGATCGCCTCGGGATACGGTTTCGTGTTCGGGAATCCGGCGTCGTCGTACACGCGCCCGAAATTCGCCTTCACGTCGGCCACGATCCGCTCCACGTCGGGACGGTCCGGGAAAAGCGTCCGCGCCATGTCCGGCAAACTGGGTCCCGTTTTGTAGCGCGCCTCGAAATCGGGCGTCTCCAACTTCAAAAGCTTCAGCACGGCCACCCAGGCGAGTTTGATGTCCTCTTCCGTGTCGAAGAGCGTGCCGTCGAAATCGAAGAACCAGTGTTTGCGCGCGGAAAAATCCATGGCGTCCCCCCTCAAACCGCTTCGCCCACGAGAATCTGCGGATGCGCCTCGACGATGCGCACGGAAACGGAATCGCCCGCGCGGATCCCCGGCGGCGGCGGAAACGCCACGATGCGGTTGCCCGAATCGCGTCCGCTCCAGCGCGCGGCGTTGCGCGGGCTCGGCCCTTCCGCAAACACCTCGCGCACCGTGCCCACGAGCATTTGGTTGCGCTTGAGCCCGCGCGCCTCCTGGTCCGCCAGCAGCACCTGGTCGCGGCGTTCCTTTTCCGCGACGGGAACGTCGTCCGGCAACGCGGCGCTGCGCGTGCCGGGGCGCGGCGAATACTTGAACACGAACGCGTTGTCGAACTGCGCCTCCTCCATGAGCGATCGCGTCGCCTCGAAGTCGGCCTCCGTTTCGCCGGGATAGCCCACGATCACGTCCGTGGTGACCGCGAATTCAGGGTCGAAGTCGCGCAGCTTCTTCACCGCCGCCAGATACTCGGCGCGCGTGTAGCGGCGGCCCATCTCCGCGAGCACGCGGTCGGACCCGGACTGCACGGGCAGGTGTATGTGGCGGCACACCTGCGGAAATCGGCGGCAGGCGCGCACGAGTTCGTCCGTGCAGCCCTTCGGATGCGCGCTCGTGAAGCGGACGCGCTCGAGCCCTTCGATTTCGCACAACGCCGCCAGCAGCCGCGGAAACGGCTCCGTCCACGCCGCGTCCGCGTCCGGCCAGGCGGGCGTGCGGCGGCCGTAGCGCAACACGCTCTGCCCGAGGAAGCAGATTTCCTTCACGCCGCGCGCGACGAGAGCGCGCGCCTCGGCGAGCACTTCGGCCGCGGGACGCGAATACTCGTGGCCGCGCACGTCTGGCACGATGCAGTAGCTGCACCGGTTGTCGCACCCCACGAGAATCGTCACGAACGCCTTGAAGCCCGAAACGTCGTGCGCGTCGAGCCCCGTGGGGATTTCGTCCCCGTCGTCCAGCTCCAGACGCGGATAGACGCCGTCGGCCACGATCTTCGGCACGAGGCCGATCCGGCGCGGGCTCACGGCGAACGAAAGGCCCTTCACCTTGCGGAACGCATCCTCGCCCAGGCGCTTCACGGCGCATCCCATCAGCCCGACGATTTTCCCGTCGGACGCGAGATTGCCGGATTTGCCGATCGCCTTGCGCTCGGCCATGTCGCGCACGGTGCACGAATTGACCAGCACGAGCTCGGCGTCCTCCTCGGTCGCCGCCTGTTCGTGCCCGGCGGCCTTCATGAGCGCCACGACCGCTTCGGAATCGCGCACGTTCATTTGGCAGCCGTAGGTCTTAACCAAAAATTTCATTCCAAATCCCTATTGACTTGCGAGACGTGAAAGAGTATCATACGCGGCGTTTTCCATCAAGGAAAACTTGCTTCGGAGCGTAGCGCAGTCTGGTAGCGCGTTTGGTTCGGGACCAAAAGGCCGAGG
>JAKSOX010000096.1 GCA_024405335.1 Kiritimatiellia bacterium | reverse complement strand
GCCCGGCATGGGCAGGGATTTCGCCGAGGCGGACGCCGAGGCGATGGCGCTGTTCGACAAGGCGAACGCCGTTTTGGGTTTCGACCTGAAGAAGATCTGCTTCGAGGGTCCCGCGGAAGAGCTCACGAAATCGAACGTGTGCCAGCCCGCCATCTTCGTGACCTCCTACGCCGCCTACCGCGCGTACCAGAAGCGCCGGTCCACGGACTTCGCGTGCGCGGCCGGCCTTTCGCTGGGCGAGTGGAGCGCGCTTTGCGCGGCGGGCGTGTTGGATTTCGACGCGACGCTCACGGTGCTCGAAGCGCGCGGGCGTTTCATGCAGGAGGCGTGCGAGGCCGCGCCGGGCGGCATGATCGCCGTCGTTGGCGCTTCGGCGGACCAGCTCAAGGCGCTGTGCGACGCGACCGGCTGCACGGTCGCGAACGTCAACTCCGCCGCGCAGCAGGTGCTTTCCGGCTCGAAGGACGCGATCGCGGCGGCGGCCGCGAAGGCGAAGGAGCTCGGCATCAAGCGCGCGATTCCGCTCGCGACGGCCGGCGCGTTCCATTCGCCGTTCATGGCGCCGGCGCGCGAGAAGCTCGCCCCCGTGCTGGACGCGGTGGCGTTCAACGCGCCGAAATTCCCCGTGCTGTCGAACGTCACGGGCAAGCCCCATTCGTCGGATCCGGGCGCGATCAAGGCGCTCATGCTCGAACAGGTGACGGGCACCACGAATTGGGCGGCGGACGTGCTGGCGGCGAAGGAGCTCGGCTGCACGCGCTTCGTGGAGTTCGGCCCGGGCAAGGTGCTTTCCGGACTCGTGAAGAAAATCGACGCCGCGCTCGCGACGGCGAACGTGGCCGATCTCGCGTCGCTGGAAGCGGCGTGCGGGGTCTGAAGCCCGGGCCGGGCGAAAAGAACCAAACGGAAACAGGAGGGAAACGGCATGGACGGAAATCTGAAGGGCAAAACGGCGATCGTGACGGGCGCGGCGCGCGGCATCGGCGCCGCGATCGCGAAGAAGCTGGCGGCGGAAGGCGCCAACGTCGCGGTGTGCGACCTCAAGGCGGAGTGGTGCGCCGAAACGGTGGCGGCGCTCGAGGCGCTTGGCGTCGTGGCCAAGGCATACGGCGTGAACGTGGCGGCTTCGGCGGAAGTGGACGCCTGCGTCAAGCAGGTGCTCGCGGACTTCGGCCGGATCGACGTGCTGGTGAACAACGCCGGCATCACCAAGGACGGGTTGCTGATGCGCATGTCGGACGACGACTGGGACGCGGTGCTGAACGTGAACCTCAAGGGCACGTTCCTCTTCACGCGCGCCGTTTCGCGGCCGATGATGAAGAACAAGTCGGCGGACGGCGCTCAGCTCGGCGGCTCCATCGTCAACATCGCCTCGGTGGTGGGCATCATGGGCAACGCCGGGCAGGCGAACTACACGGCGTCCAAGGGCGGCGTGATCGCCCTCACGAAGACGACGGCGAAAGAACTCGGTTCGCGCAACGTGCGCTGCAACGCGGTGGCGCCGGGGTTCATCCAGTCCAAGATGACGGACGTGCTGCCGGACGACGTGAAGCAGAGCTACATGAACACGATTCCGCTCAAGCGTTTCGGCACGGCCGAAGACGTCGCGAAGGCGGTCGCGTGGTTGGCGGGCGACGAGTCCGCGTACGTCACGGGCCAGATCGTCTCCGTCAACGGCGGCATGATCGGTTGATTTGAACGGGAAAGGACACGCAACTCATGAGGAAAGCCATCATCGTCGCCGCGTTCGCCGCCCTGGCGGGCTGCATCGGGGGGCCGGAATCCGGCAACGCCGAAGTGAACGTTTCCGCCTGGAAGGGCGAGCACCTCTTCTTCACCTTCATGCACGAGAACGCGACGGGCCGCGAGCAGACGTTCCAGCCCGCGGTCGAAGGCGCGCCGTGCTGCTTCAAGGGCCAGGCGGGCATTCTGCGCCAGGTGAAATTCGAAACGGTTCCCCACGGCAGCGAGTTCGCCGCTTCCCGCGACTGGGTGGCGTGGGGCGACAAGCAGGAGCTCATCCCCGGCGAAAAACGCGAAGTCGCGTGCGAGTTCAAGGTCCCGGCGGGCGCGAAGCCCGGCGTCTACAAGCTCAAGGTGGGCGGCCACCGCGTGAATCTCACGGTGGTGGACCGCACGCTGCCGCCGCCGGCGAAGTGGCGCTACCACCTCGACCTCTGGCAGCATCCGTGGGCGGTGTGCCGCACGGCCGACGTGAAGCCGTTCTCCGACGCGCACTTCGAGGCGATGCGCCCGTTCTGGACGATGCTCGCCGAGGCGGGCCAGAAGGTGCTCACCACCACGATCACGAAACTGCCGTGGAACCACCAGTGCTTCGACGGCTACGACACGATGATCAAGCGCGTGCGCAAGGCGGACGGCACCTGGACCTACGACTACTCGCTCTTCGACCGGTACGTGGAATTCGGTCGCGGCTGCGGACTGGGTCCGGACATCGCGTGCTACACGATGTGCCCGTGGAAGTACGTGGTGTACTGGGAAAACGAGAAGGGCGAAGAGCAGAAGGCGGAGGCGAAACCCGGCACGCCGTTCTTCAAGGAGTTCTGGACGCCGTTCCTCAAGGACTTCGAAAAGCACCTCGCGCAGAAGGGCTGGCTCGAGCATGCGTTCATCGCGATGGACGAGCGCGGGCCCGAAGACCTCAAGCTCATCGCGGCGCTGCTCAAGGAGGTCGACTCCAAGCTCAAGGTTTCGATGGCCGGCAACATGGACCCCGAAAAGTTCAAGGACCTCACGTTCCACTGCTACTCGCAGTACGTCCACTACGTGAACCCCGAGTTCCTCAAGTCCGTGGCCGCGCGCCGCGCCAAGGGACTCGTCACCACGCATTACATCTGCTGCTCGCCCACGCGCCCGAACACGTTCATGGATTCCGCGCCGGCGGAAGCGTTCTGGAACGGTTTCTATCCGGCGGCGGCCGGGCTCGACGGCATGCTCCGCTGGGCGTGGAACAGCTGGCCGTTCGACGCGTGCAACGACGCGAGCTACGGCAACTGGCGCGCGGGCGACACGTTCCTCGTGTATCCCGACGGCCGTCCTTCGCGCCGCTTCCTCGAACTGAAAAACGGCATCCAGGCCGCGGAGAAGTTCTGGATTCTCGACGCCGAGGCGAAGGGCAAGTGCCCCGTGCTGAACGCGCTCCGGAAGAAATACGACTACGCCGCCGCGTCCAAGGAGGGCGTCGACCTCGAACCGCTCAAGGTCGAGACGCTGGCCGTGCTCAACGGCGCGAAGTGATCGGATGCCGAAAATGTCCAAAGTGATCGCCATCGACGGTCCCAGCGGCGCGGGCAAGAGTTCCGTGTCGCGGATCGTCGGCAAGAAACTCGGTTTTCTGCACGTCGATTCCGGCGCGCTCTACCGCATCATGACGTGGCAGTGCCTGGAAGAGGGCGTGGACACGTCCGATCCGGAAGCCGTCGCCGCGTTCGCCGACCGCGTGCGGATCGAGTGCCGCCCGGAAGACGGCGAAATCCGCTACTACGTGAAAGGCGAACTTCCCGGCGACCGCATCCGCACGCCGCGAATCAACGCGCACGCGAGCGCCGTCGCCACGGTGAAGGCCGTGCGCGACCGCGTCACCGCGCTGCTGCGCGGCATGACGCAATACGGCGATCTCGTGGTGGAAGGCCGCGACATCACCACGGCCGTTTTCCCGGACGCGCCCGCGCGGTTCTACCTCACGGCGTCCGCCGAAGCGCGCGCCGCGCGCCGTCAGAAGGAAGAAGTCGAGAAGGGCATCGCCAACCAGTCCGCCGAGGCCGTGAAGGCGTCGCTGCTGGCGCGCGACAAAATCGATTCGACGCGCAAGCACGCGCCGCTGAAAAAGGCGGACGGGGCCATCGAGATCGATTCCACCGAGTTGACGCTCGACCAGGTGGTGGAAACCGTTCTCGGGAGTTTGAATTTTTGAGTCGTTTCGCATCAGGGAGAAGTTGACATGACGCTGAAGGAACTGGAAGAAGGCAAGGCCGCGTCGCTTGCGGAAATCGCGGCGGCGGCGGATGCGGAAGCAATCGAAAAACTGCGCGTGAAATACGTGGGCCGCAACGGCTCCATTCCCGCGCTCATCAAGGGCATGAAGGACGTCCCGAAAGAAGATCGCCCCGCGTTCGGCAAGGCCGTCCAGGCGTGGAAGGCCGAAGTCGAGGCCGCGCTGGCCGCGAAGGGCACGGGCGGCGGCGGCGCGCAGAAGGTCGCCGTGGACGCGACGCTGCCCGGCCGCTGGCCCTCGCCGGGCGCCGCCCATCCGCTTTCGCGCGTCATCGCCGATTCCGCCCGCATTTTCGCGAAGCTCGGATTCACGGTGGCGGACGGCCCCGACGTCGAGAACCGCTTCAACAACTTCACGGCGCTCAACACGCCGCCGCACCATCCCTCGCAGGACCGTTCGGACACGTTCTGGCTCACGCTCGCGAACGAGGGCGAAGAAGCCAAGGGCGATCTGCTTCTGCGCACGCAGACCTCGCCCGTGCAGATCCGCACGATGCTTGAAGCCGGCGCGCCGCCGGTGCGCGTGATCTGCCCCGGCCGCACCTACCGCCGCGACACGACGGACGCGACGCATTCGGCCAACTTCCACCAGATCGAAGGACTGTACGTGGACGTCAAGCCCGTTTCGCTCGCCGACCTCAAGAGCGTGCTCGCGTATTTCACCAAGGAGATGATGGGCGAAGGCATCGGCGTGCGGTTCCGTCCGCATTTCTTCCCGTTCACCGAACCCAGCGTGGAAGTGGACATGACCTGCCACGTGTGCAAGGGCAAGGGCTGCAACGTGTGCAAGCAGTCCGGCTGGATCGAAATCGCCGGCGCCGGGATGGTGGATCCGCGCGTGTTCAAGCACGTGGGATGGGATCCCGAAAAGGTTTCCGGCTACGCTTTCGGGTTCGGCGTCGAACGCATCGCCATGATCAAGTACGGCATTCCGGACATCCGGTGGTTGTACGAAAACGACCTTCGCTTCCTGGAGCAGACCGCCTGATGCCATCGCTTGAACAGCACCAGAAACTGACGCCGCAACTGGCGCCGCAGCAGCGCCAATCGCTCAAGCTGTTGGCGATGAGCTTGCCCGAGATGCGGCAGGAACTGGTGCGCGAGATGGAGACGAATCCCGTCATCGAGGATTTCGACCATTCCCTCGAAACTCCTCTCAGCGCGGCCGAAGAGCGCGCCGAAGAGCGCGCGGAGGCCGCCGCGGAGCCGTTGCCCGAGGACGAAGCCGTCCCCAGCGTCAACCCGTCCGAAGACGATCTCGAGCGCCGCGAGCGTTTTTTTGCCAGCCAGGTGCGCGACGAGACGCTGCAGGAGCATTTGACGGTCCAGATTCCGCTCAGCGCGATTCCGGCCGCCGACCACGCGCTCGCCGAGATTCTCGTGGGCAATTTGAACGACGACGGCTATTTCAACGGTTCGCTTCCCGATCTGGTGATGGTGAGCGGCGAAAGCGAAGCGCACGTGCTGGGCGTGTTGGCGCAAATCGGCGAACTCGATCCGCCCGGATGCGGCGCGCGGAACCTCAAGGAATGCCTGCTCGCGCAGCTGGACAAACTCGAGGATTCGCCGTATGCGGACGACGTCCGCGCCCTGATCGAAAACCATTTGGACGACGTGGCGGAAAACCGCCGCGAAAAAATCGAGCAGGCGCTCGGACTCACCCGGGAACAGTACGTCGAGGCGCTCAAGGCGCTGCGCACGCTCGAGCCGCGCCCCGGACGTCCGTGGGCGGGCGGTTCCGGCGCGACTCGCGTCGTGAAACCGGAAGTCCACGTGGCGCGGGACGGGAACGGCCGCTGGACGGCCGACGTGGACGCGCGGTCCACGCCCGCGATCCACGTGAACCCCAAGTACCTGAAGATGCTCGAGGATCCGAACTGCGCCGCCGAGACGAAGGCGTACATCCGCGAAAAAATCGCGCGCGTGAACGAAATCGTCCAGGCGATCGAACGCCGCGAAGAGACGGTGCGCTCGATCGCGCAGGCGATCGTCGACGCGCAACCCGGCTTTTTCGAAAACGGGCTGAAAGGCCTCAAGCCGCTCACTCAGGCGGAAATCGCGGCCAAAGTCGGCTTCGATCCGTCCACCGTGTCCCGCACGGTGAACGACAAGTACGCGTCTACGCCGAAGGGCGTGGTGGAACTGCGGCGGTTTTTCACGAACGGCCTGGAGACGGCTTCGGGCGAAATCGTTTCGCGCGACGCGGTCGAGGACGCGCTTCGCGCGTTCATCGCGGGCGAAGACCGCGCGAATCCGTTTTCGGACGAGAAACTTTCCGCGCTGCTGAAGGAAAAGGGATTTCCGGTGGCGCGGCGCACGGTGGCGAAGTACCGCGGCAAGCTCGGCATCCCGGGACGGGACGCCCGCCGCCGCGCATGACGACGCGGGCGGGTTCCAAACCGGGCGCGGTTGGCGCATGAAGACGAATCCTGAACGCCGGCCGGGAAACGTGCTATAATACGGGGAAATTTCAACAAGGAGCAACAATGAGTCTTTCCGTGGGTATCGTGGGACTGCCGAACGTCGGCAAGTCGACTTTGTTCAACGCGCTGACCAAGAAACAGCAGGCCGCCGCCGAAAACTATCCGTTCTGCACCATCGAGCCGAATTCGGCCGTCGTCGAAGTGCAGGACAAGCGCCTCGAAGCGCTCGCCGGAATCGTGCACCCCGCGCAGATCATCCGCGCGCAGGTCGAGTTCACGGACATCGCCGGCCTCGTGAAGGGAGCGTCCAAGGGCGAAGGCCTCGGCAACAAGTTCCTCGCGAACATCCGCGAATGCGACGCGATCCTCCACGTGGTGCGCTGCTTCGAAAACGACGACATCATCCACGTGCAGGAGGGCGGCAACAAGTCCGCGCCGATCGCGCCGGTTGACGACGCGGAGGTGATCGAGACTGAACTCGTGCTGGCGGACCTCGAACAGCTCCAGAAGCGCCACGACAAGATGAAGAAGGAGGCGCAGAGCGATCCCAAGAAGCGGCCCGAGTTCGACGCGATGACGGCGCTGCTGGCGCACCTCGGCGAAGGCCGGCCCGTGCGTTCATTCCCGCGCGCGGAAGGCGATCCGATCCTGCCCGTGCTGCGGGATCTGCACTTCCTCACCGACAAGAAGGTGATCTACTGCGCCAACGTTTCGGAGGACGACGTGGCCGGCGACGGCAACCCGCACGTGGCCGCGCTCAAGCAGTACGCCGAAAAGCAGGGCTGCGAGATGGTGGTGGTGTGCGCGCAGATGGAAGCGGATCTCGCCGGCCTTTCGGACGACGAGGCGAAGGAGTTCCTCGCGAGCTACGGGCTCGAAGAATCCTCGCTCGACCGCACGATCAAACTCGCCTACCACACGCTTGGGCTGGCGAGCTTCCTCACGGCGGGTCCCAAGGAAGTGCGCGCGTGGACGTTCCGCCGCGGCTGGAAGGCGCCGCAGTGCGCGGGCGTGATCCACACCGACTTCGAGAAGGGCTTCATCCGCGC
>JAKSOX010000095.1 GCA_024405335.1 Kiritimatiellia bacterium | reverse complement strand
CCGGGCCGGTAGTACGCCACCAGCGAAATGGACGGCTGGTGGTAGGCGTAGTCGGGCGACTTGAGCCCCTGCTCGGTGAGCACGGCCTTGGCCAGCACGGCGTAGTTCGTGTCCGTGAGCGACCGGAACGTGTAGGCGAAATCGTCGAATTCGATCGGCTGCGCGAGCCGGGCCGAGAACGACACCGTGTCGACGCCGTTGGGCAGCAGCTGCGCGTTGGAATACTCTACGCCGCCGCGGCTGTTGCCCTGCATCCGCCAGGCGCCGCCCTGCGTCGCGGCTTTGTCCGTGTTGTTGGACATGGCCACCCAGCCGCCGTTCACGAACGCGCCGTTCAGCCCGATCCACCCGTTCGGCGTCTGCGCGGACTCCTGCTCCACTTCCAGCGGGTACATCGTGGTGTTGATGACGCGGTCGAAATTTTCCCACCAGTAGCCGGACGACGGCGAGGAAAGCGACCAATCGAGGAAGTCCTGCACGTACGTCGATTTGACGCCGCTCACGCCGGACGTCTGCGCGTTGTTGCCCACGAATCCGCCTTCCACGGCGGCGTCCGTCCACGTGTTGAAATTCTGGTAGGACGCGTGCATGAGCGTGTAGGACGCGTGCTCGTCGTTGAACTCGAGCGCCAGATACGCCGTGGAGGCGTCGATCGACACGCGCGTCCCGGAATCGTTGGTGGAGGCGAAGCCGTTGTACGGCAGGTCGTCCAGCCCGATGTAGCCGTCGCCCTGCTTGGCGGCGTACCACACGTTGGAATTCGCGGCGTAGGCGGACTCGGAACCGGGCGTCTGCAGATTGTAGCCGACGATGCGGAATTCGGCGGCCATGCTGGCGTCCATCAACCCGCGCGGCGTGGGGATGAAGCCCCGCCACGTGTGGTCGCCCACGAGTTCCATCTCCACGTCGCCGACGCTGTAGGTTGCGTTGGTGGATCCGTCCGGCTCCACCATGTAGGCGAACAGCTTGAACGACTCCCAGTCGGACGCGCCCTCGCGCAGGCGCGTGAACATCTCCGTGCCCAGCGCCGCCGTCAGTTCGTTGCCCGACTCCCGCAGCGTCTTCGCGTCCACGGCGTACGGATCGTCGCCGTAGCCGATTTCGCTGCCGGCGCTGAAGGCGTAGTCGACCGGCACGTAGTGCGTGCCCAGCACGTCGTAAGTGTAGTAGAATTCCACGTCGCCCGGACCGTTCGTCACCGCCGCCAGATGCGGCCACGTGAGCCCGCTGGGGCCCGACCCCGCCTCGAACGTCGCGTCGGTCTCCGCGTCGAGCACGTTCCAGTCGTCCACGACCTGGTTCAGATACCGCCAGCGGTAGTGGAACTTCGCGTTCTCGACGAGTGCGCGGTCGGTGACGCCCAGCGCCGCCGGATACGCCGGCGAATTGTAGTTGAACTTGACGCGCGGCAGGAGGTTGGTCGCGTACGCGGCGGGGAACGGCACGGAGAACGACCCGCCCCAACCCAGCGCTTCCTTGCCCTCGCGCCGCGAATCGTAGGAGCCGAACATCTCCGGATAGACCGTGGTGTTGGGGTACGACGCGATGACGTTGTCCACCAGGATCAGGGCCGAATAGTCGGGCGCGTTCCGGCCGGCCCCCACCGTGAGGCGGCGGATGCGGAACTGCGTCGGCGTGCGGCAATCCACTTTCGCGTGGATGCGGTAGAAGAGGTTGCCGCCCGAAACGGTGCTCTTCAGCCGGATGCTCGTGACGCCCGCGTTGCCCTCGGGCAACGTCAGCGAACCCGACTGCCGACGCACTTCGTACACGTCGCAGGGCCACGCCTCCCATGCGTAGTCCGCCTTGGGCGTGGCTTCCGACAGATCGCCGCCGGCCGTGGTCTTCCGCGCGATTTCCAGGCAGATCCGGTCGGTCGTGACGGCGGTGAAGCCGTTGACGGCGTCGAAATACACGTCGCCGACGCCTTCGGCGTAGAAGGGCGACAGAATGCACGCGTCCGTGCTGCACCGCATCACCACGGACGCGACTTGGCGCATGCCCTTGAGATTCGCCGTCTGCGACCCCGTTTTGTACGTCGACGGAATCGGCGCCGTTTCCAGCGAAGGATCGATCGGCTGGCACGTGTTGGACCACGGAATGTAGCACCGCGTCGTCAACGAATCGGCCGCGCTGCCGAGACGGCACTGCGTCAGCTTCCACAACTCCGTGTCGCCGGGTTCGTCGCCTTTTTTCCGCCGGTAGTAGGTGTGGTGGATGCCCGCCATCAGGTTGAGCCGCGTGTAGGCGGAGCCCGACGTGGGCTTGGACGTTTCGTCGTGCCACCAGTAGTAGGAATCGTTGGCCGCCGTGCCCTCGAGATCGTGGTATCCCTGCTGCGGAATCGGCGCGGTGGGATTGGTGTCGCTGTTGGCCAGAAGCACGCGATCCGGCCCGAGATTGCGGTAGGCGAGAGCCGGTTCATCGGCAAAAGCGGCGGCTGCCGCGCAGCCGGCGGCCGCGAGGAAAAACGCCCGGAAAAGGCGAATGGATGGTGTCATTCCGCTCATTGCCTTTTTTCTTGACGCGCATTTTACCACGTTTTCACCCAAAACGTATAGCAAAAAGTTCGAGTCCAACTCGCCAGCGCCGCAGGATTCCGTTTGCCGCCGCGCGGTTCACCGCTCTTTCGGCGGGCGCTTGTTCCACCAGTTGGCGAGCATGGAACCGGAAAGGTTCATCCACACGGCCGCCGCGTTCGCCGGCAGCGCCGCCACCGTGCTGTGGAGCACGTTCACCGCCAGCGCCGCCGCCATGCCGCCGTTTTGCATGCCCACCTCGATCGCCACCGTGCGCGCGTCGCGCTCGTCGATGGGAAGCACCTTGCCCAGCAGGCGGGAAATCCAATAGCCCAGCGAATAGCCCACGCCCGTGTGCAGCACGGACGACAGCAGGATGATCGCGCCCGCCTCCTTGAGGCGTTCGCTGTTCGGCGCCACGCACACCACGAGCGAAAAGCAGATGCCGAACATCGCGACGGCCTGCAGCACGGCGTCGATCGGCTTTTTGTGCGTCTCGTAATGGCGTCCCAGCAGCCGCCGCAGCACGTACCCCGCGCCCACGGGCAGCAGCACGATCTTGAACATCTCGATCATCATCTTCACCGTGTCGATTTCCACGTACGCCCCGGCAAGCGTCTTCATCAGGAACGGCGTCACGAACGGCGACAGCAGCGTGGACACGCACGTCATCGTCACGGAAAGCGCCACGTTCGCCTTGGCGAGGTACGCGATCACGTTCGACGCCATGCCGCCCGCCACGGAACCGATCAGCACCATGCCCGCGGCGAGTTCGCCCTGGAAGCCCAAAACCTTCGCGACGCCCAACGCCGCGAACGGCATGATCGAAAACTGCAGCACGGCGCCCACCGCCACGCACCACGGCTTCTTCACCACGCTCGCGAAATCGTTCGCCGTGAGCGTGGTGCCCATGCCGAACATGATCAGCTGGATGCTCGGCCCCACGAAGGGCTTGAGCTCCACGCCGAACCAGGTGTCGTACCAGTTGGGCCACAGACAGGCGGACGCGCCGCACAAGACGATGGCGATTGCAAAGGCCTGGCGTTTGAGGAAGGTGAGCATGGCGGTGTCCGCGTTCTTTTGGGGGTCAGGGGCGGGGTGAAAGTTTGCCGCCGGCGAGAGTGAGCACGCGGTCGCATTTCGCCGCCGCCGATTCGGAATGCGTCACCATCACCAGCGCGAACGGCTTTTCGCCGATGCCGAAAAGAAGATCGAGGATTTCCGCGCCGGTCATCGCGTCGAGGTTGCCCGTGGGCTCGTCCGCGAAAATGATTTCGGGCTCGCCCATCAGCGCGCGCGCCAACGCCACGCGCTGCTGTTCACCGCCGGAAAGCTCCGTGGGAAGGTGGTCCAAACGGTCCGCCAGCCCCACGCGCGCAAGCAGTTCGCGCGCCTTCGCGGCGCCGCCCTTTTTGCCGCGGCCGTTCATCGCGGGCAGAAGCACGTTCTGGAGCACGGTGAGTTCCGGCATCAGGTGGAAGCTCTGGAACACGAAGCCGACGTCCGCCGTGCATGCGACGCTGCCGGAAGTGGGCTTGTCGAGCCCGCCCAGCACGTTCAGAAGCGTGGACTTGCCCGCGCCGCTGCGCCCCATGACCGCCACGTGTTCGCCCGGCTCCACCACGAGGTCGAGCCCGTCCAGCACCCGGATGGGCCTTTGGCCGGGAATCGCGTATTCCTTCACCAGGTTTTTGACTTCAAGCACCGCCATGGCTCATCCGCGCAGGGCCTCCACCGGTTTCTTCAACGCCGCCGCCGCCGCCGGCACGAGCGACGCCAGCACGCCGAACACGTACACCGTGGCCACCACCCACCACACGTCCGAAGGCACGATGCGGTACGGCAGCGAATCGAGGCCGTACACGGACTTCGGGAACACGTGCACCCCGAAGTGCGCCAGCTGGTCCACGATCGTCTGCAAATTCGCGAGCACGGCCCAAGCGGCCAGCAGCCCCAACGCCACGCCCGCCGTGCACTGGATCAGTCCGTGCACCAGGAACACGCCCATGATCTTGCGCTTCGGGAAGCGCAGCGCCTTCAGCAGACCGATTTCCGGCGTCTTCTGCACGGTGAGCACCAGCAGCGTGTTCATCACGCAGAACAGCCCCACGATGGCGATGAGCATCAGCAGGAGCGCCGTCATGTTCTTTTCCACGGCGAGCGCGTTGAACAGTTCGCGGTCCGCCTCGCGCCAGGTGACGAGGCGCACCTTGTTTTCCGCGATCCGCGAAATTTCGGCGCACGTTTCGTCGAACACCGCGGGGACGGCGGGCGTCTTGCACTTGACGTGGATCGCGAGCACTCCTTTTTCCATTCCCATCAGTTCGCGCACGTTCGGCAGCGACGCCACGGCGAACCCGGAATCGTAGTCGCGCTGGCCGGACGAGAAAATGCCCGACACGGTCCACTTCACCGGCAGGTAGATTTCGTCGCGGTCCACGAGCGTCTTGGGCGAATACACCGTGACCTGGTCGCCCACCCACGCGCCGAGCTGGCGGGCGAGGTCCACGCCCAGCACGATCGAATCGCCGTCGAGGTCGTAGGTGCCGGCGCGCGGCGCGCCCAAACGGTACGCGCGGCTGAAACGGTCCGGATCGACGCCCAGCAGAACGGGCGCGTTCACGCGGCCTTTGTGCTCCAGCAGGCAGCGCGTGTCGATTTGCGCGGTCACGGACGCCACGTCGGGGATCTTTTCGATTTTCGCGACCAGATCGTCTTCGCCGGAAACGAGCTGTTCGCCGCCCCAGGGCACGAGCGACACGTGCGGCTTGAAATCGAGGATCTTCTCCTCCCAGAGGTCGCCGAAGCCGGTCATCACCGCGCGGACGATGAGCACCGCCGCCACGCCCAGCATGACGCCAAGCACCGAAACGCAGGTGATCACGCTGGTCACCGAGCGTTTCGGCTTCAGGTACTTGAACGCTAAAAAGAGGGAAAACGGCACTTTTTTACAGATCGATCGTAACGCCCACGTCGCCGCTCTTGTCGGCGGTGGCGGTGGCCGCCTTCACGTCGTCCGCCACGCTCGTCGCCTTGAGCGACGTCGTGGGCAGGTAGCGGTAGTACACCATGAGCTGGAGCGCCACCAGGCAGGTGCCCATCACCTGGTCGTGGTAGCCGTCCTTCCAGTAGCCCATCTCCTTCTCCTTGCCGTCCGGGCCTTCGATCTTCTTTTCGAGCGTGACGATTTCGTTCGGGTAGAGCGCCTTCATCGCGGCGTTCCACTCCTTCCAGCTCTTCTGGTCCACGGCGTTCGCGCCTTCGCGCATGCCCGCCTGGTACTTGCACTGCGCGGCGTAGTAGCAGTAGTACTGCGTGCCGCCGCCGGGCATGTTGCCGCCCTTCCACGCCGGCTCCCACGTGCGCATGAAATCGCACGCCGCCGCCACTTCCTTGTCCTTGGTGTAGCCCAGAAGCTGCATGCACAGGCAGCCCGTGGCGGTGAGGCCGGTGGGCGCGCCGCCCGCGCAGTAGCCGAAGCCGCCGTTCACGAACGCGCGCGTCTTCAGGTAGGTGATGGCGCGCTTGATGCACGGCTCCATGCCGGAAACGTGGATGCCCGCCATCTTGCCCGCCTTCACCGCCTGCAGCGCCCAGCCGCCGAACGACAGGTCGTCGCGCGTGGAGGCCTTGTTCAGGCGGTAGTCCCAGCCGCCCGTGGGGGACTGGTTGTCGACGATGCGCTTGAGGCAGATTTCGGCCGCTTCCTTGCAGTTGGGGTTCTTCGTCATGCCGTACGCTTCGCACAGCGCGTAGGTGGCGATCAGGAACGAATACTCGTTGCCGTCCGAACCCTTGAAACTGGGCTTGCCGTTGGAATCCTCCTGCAACGCGCCGAGCAGGTAGTCGATGGCGGCCATCACCGTTTCGCCGAATTCCTTCGACGCCGGCGTTTCGCCGTGCGCGAGGTAGGTGAGGATCGCGAACGCCGCCGAATGGACGCCGCCCCAGCTGCCGTCCGACTTCTGCGTGAACTTGAGCCACCTGAGCGCCTTCATCACGGCGGCTTCCGTCTTCTGGTCGCCGTAGTTGGCGCCGCCCGACGTGTACTTGCCGCGCACGCCGGTGGCGCGCGAGGAGGCCATCACGCTCTTCATCGTCACCGGCGAGGGAATCGCGGCCATCGCGTCCTGCTCGGCCGGCTTCGGGCTCTGCGGCTCGTTGGACATCACCGGAACGCTCGCTGCCACTTCGGTGGGCGTGCCCACCGCGGGGATGTCGACTTCCACCTGCACGTCATCCGTTTCCGGCGGCGGCTCGACGTCCGGCGGCGGTTCGGGCTCTTCGAGTTTCTCCTCCTCGACCTCGGCCTTCTGGATGTCCGCGATGATGGCTTCCTTTTTGCCGCCGCCAGTGGCGGTGACGACGATGAGAATGACGAAAAACGCCGTGGGCAGCAGAAACGCCAGCAACGGCGCGCTCAGGCGCTGCACTTCGATGCGCGCCTCCTTGTATTCGCGGGAATCGTGCGGCTTCGAGAGGCCGCTGAACATCTTCCCGAGCCGCTTGAAGAAGCCGACGTCCTGGAACTTCTCGCCGGAGAGCGCCGATTCCAGCGCCTCTTCGGCCATGCTGACTTCTTCGTATTCTTCGCCGTTCGCCACAGTCCACCTCGCTTACATGCTGAAAATCGAAACGTTGAACATGCGGTACTTGTTGCACGTGTCCAATGCGTCCACCAGGTACTTGTGCGGCGAGTCCATAGTGCAGCGCACCAGCACCGTGGCGTTCTTCGAGGTTTTCGAAATTTCGTGCATCGACGCGTCGAACTGCTTCAGCGGCATCGCGCGTCCGTTGAACACCAGACCGCCGGGACCGATGTCGATCTTGATCTGCGTGTCCTTTTCCTCGGATTGGGAGGGCGCGCTGGACGGAGCCGGACGGTTCGCGTTCAGCTTGGAGAAAATGTCCACGGCCTTGATGTTGATCACGAAGAAGATGATCAGCTCGAACACCACGTCGATCATCGGCGTCATGTCGAGCTGCGG
>JAKSOX010000094.1 GCA_024405335.1 Kiritimatiellia bacterium | reverse complement strand
CGCCCTTGAACAACGCGGGCGTCTTGTGGTACAATTGCGCGCGAATGGAGATTCGGCCGTGCCGCCCGGTCAGTTCTTCGGTCGGCGCGCGAAGATCCCGAAACACGGAAAACGGAGAAACACATGGACACGTCTCGCAGGAACTTTCTCAAGGGCACGGCCTGGATGGGCGCCGCGGCGCTCGCCGGCGGATGCACCGGCCTCAAACTCACGAACGGCGGCACGATGCAGGGCTTCGCCTGTGCGCCGCTCAAGAAAATACGGGTGGGCGTGATCGGCATCGGCCGCCGCGGCTGCTGGGCCTCCGAGCGGCTCTCGCAGGTGCCGGGCGTGTACGTGACGGCGATCGCGGACGTCGAACAGTTCCGTCTCGACGAAGGCGTCAAGGCCGTCCGCAAGAGCGGCAAAGCCGCGCCGAAGACCCATCTCGGCGCCGAGGCGTGGAAGCAGATCTGCGAAGGGGACGAGGTGGATCTCGTCTACGTCACCGCGCCGTGGGAGCTCCACGTGCCCGTGGCCGTTTACGCGATGGAGCACGGCAAGCACAGCGCCATCGAGGTGCCGTGCGCGATGAGCGTGGACGAATGCTGGCAGCTCGTGGAAACGGCCGAGGCGACGAGGAAACACTGCATTCCGCTCGAGAACTGCTGCTACGGCGACAGCGAACTGCTGGCGCTCAACCTCTGCCGCTCGGGCGTGTTGGGCGAACTCGTCCACGGCGAAGGCGCGTACATCCACGACCTCTGCGCGGAGAATTTCGCGGAAATCGAAGGTTCGCCGTTCTTCACGAGCTACCGCGGCACCTGGAACCGCTGGCGCCTGAAATGGAACGAGAAGCTCAACGGCAATCCGTATCCGACGCACGGTTTCGGCCCCGTGTGCCAGTACATGAACGTCAACCGCGGCGACAAGCTCGACTACGTGGTGTCCGTTTCCTCCAAGCAGGCGCGCCTCACCGAGTTCGCGATCGAGCATTTCGGCAAGGATTCGCCCGAGGCGAAGAAGGACTACGCGCTCGGCGACGTGAACACTTCGGTGTTCAAGACCCACCTCGGCCGCACCATCATGGTGCAGCACGACGTGTCCTTGCCGCGCCCCTACAACCGCATCAACCTCATCGCCGGCACGAAGGGCATCCTGCGCGACTACCCGCTGCGCGTGGCGCTGGAGCCGAACGCCCACTCGTGGATGAAGGACGAAGAACTCCAAGCGCTGCAGGAAAAGTACCGTCATCCGCTGTACAAGACGGCCGGCGAAATCGCCAAGAAGGTGGGCGGCCACGGCGGCATGGACTTCATGATGGACCTGCGCTGGGCGTTCTGCCTGCAGAACGGCCTGCCGATGGACGCGGACGTGTACGACGCCGCGACGTGGAGCGTGCTCACTGGCCTCGCGGCGGCATCCGTCAACAACGGATCCAAGCCGATTCCGGTGCCGGACTTCACGCGCGGCAACTGGAAGGTCGCCAAGCCACTGGGCATCGTGGACGTGGACCTCTCGAAGCTCGACTTCTCCGAAAGCGGCCTCCACGGGGTCGAAGGCCAGTTCAAGACGGTTCTGTGACATGAACCGGATCCGCACGTTGGCGTGGGCCGGCGCCGCGGCGTTCGCGTCCGCGGCGTCCGCCGCCGAAGTCTGGCTCGAGGCCGAAGATTTCAAAAGGCCCGGCGCGTGGCGCGTCGACACGCAGTTCACCCACAAGATGGGGTCCGCGTATCTGATCGCGCCCGGCGTGCTGAAGCCGATCGGCGCGGCGGCAACCGAAATCGAGCTTCCCGAAGCCGGCGAATGGACCGTGTGGGCGCGCACGAAGGACTGGGTCCCCGCGCACCATCCGGGGCGTTTCGCGCTTTCCGTGGACGGCAGGCGGGCGCCCGGCGAGCTGGGCGCATCCGGCCGCGCGGGCTGGATTTGGGAAAAGGCGGGCGCGTTCAAACTCGCCGCCGGCGCGCACTCGATCGCGCTGGAGGACCTCTCCGGCGCGTACGCGCGCTGCGACGCGCTCCTGTTCACCACGGACGCGTCGTTCATCCCGCCCGACGATTACGCGGAAACGGAACGCCTGCGCGCGCGGTTGGCGCCGCAGCCGCCGGAGTCCGAAAAGGGCCCGTTCGACGTGGTGGTGGTGGGCGGCGGTCCGGCGGGCGTGTGCGCGGCCGTGGCCGCGGCGCGCAACGGCGCGAAGACGGCGCTCGTGCACGACCGTCCCGTGTTGGGCGGCAACTGTTCGGACGAACTGGGCGTGGGCACGGACGGCGCCAGCAACCACCAGCCGAACGGCCGCGAGAGCGGACTGGTGGAAGAATGGAACCTGCTCGATCCGAACCGCGGCGGACACCGGCTTTCCGCCGCCGCCGCGCTCCTGACGGGCGGCGAAACGAACCTCGCGGTGCTGTTGAACGAGCGCGTGACCGGCGCCGTCTCCAACGCGGACGGCCGCATTGCCGCCGTCCTGGCGCGCAACACGCGCACGGGCCGCAGAACGCGCGTCGCGGGACGGCTTTTCGTGGACGCCACGGGCGACGGCTGGGTCGGGTATTACGCGGGCGCGAAGTACCGCTTCGGCCGCGAGGCGCAGGCGGAATTCAACGAGCCGAAATCGCACATGCCCGAAAAGGCGGACGCGCTCACGATGAGCGGTTGCCTTTGCAGCTACGCATACGAAATGCGCGAGGCGCCCGTGGCGTACGAAACGCCCGCGTGGGCGGACGTGCTGCCGCCCGGCTTCGACCGTCCGGTGGCGAGTCTCGCCATGCCCTGGTGGCTCGAGCACCCGAACGACCTCGACGATCTGGCGGACGCGGAAGAGGCGCGCGACGAGCTGCTGCGCTACAACTTCGCGTACTGGGGCTGGCTCAAAAACAAGTCGAAGCTCGCGTCCCGCGCGAAGAACGCCGAACTCGTGTCCGTGCCGATCGTGAACGGACGCCGCGAATCGCGCCGCCTTGTGGGCGACTACGTGCTCAACGCGAACGACCTCGTGGCCGGCCGCGTTTTCCCGGACGCCGTGTGCCATGGCGGCTGGGGACTGGACGTGCACGACGTGCTGGGCATGAAGCGTCCCGTGGGCAACGGCTGGCAGGGCAACCCCATCCCGGTGACGACGTATTCGATTCCGTTCCGTTCGCTGTATTCCGCCAACGTGCCGAATTTGCTGATGGCTGGACGCTGCCTCAGCGCCACGCATCTCGCGCTCGGGTCCGCGCGCGTGGGCGCCACGTGCGCCGTCACGGGGCAGGCCGCCGGCACGGCGGCGGCGCTTTGCCGGCGTTACGGCCTCACGCCGCGCGAACTCGGCGCGCAGCGCATTTCCGAACTGCAGCAGACGCTGCTCAAGGACGACCAGTACGTGCCCGGCGTCCTCAACCGGGATCCGCTCGATTTCGCGCGCGACGCCACGGTGGACGCGAGTTCCGCATCGTGCTGGCAGTCGTTCCATCCGCCGAACTGGGCGCCCTGCCCGAAGGGCGTCGAGAACGGTCCGAACGGCACGAAACTCGCGGTGGACGCATGCGCGTTCGCCGTGGTGGACGGCGTCACGCGCATCGTCGGCAACAAGGCGCACGCATGGGTTTCGTCCGAAGAACTTCCACAGTGGATTTCGCTGACGTTCGACGAGCCGAAGACGATTTCCGAAGTGCGGATCACGTTCGACACCGATTTGTCGCTGCCGTTCGCCGAATTCTTCCCGAAGACGCTGGTTAAGGACTACGAGCTCGAGGTGCTGGCCGACGGCGCGTGGTGGACCGTGGCGGAGGAAACGGGGAACGCGCGTCGCCTGCGCGTGCATCGGTTCAGCCCGGTGAAGGCGGACGCGGTGCGGCTCACGGTGAAGGCCACGCACGGCCTGCCGGAGGCGCGCGTTTTCGAAATCCGGGTGTACTGATGGACCTTCGGGTTGGAATCTTCGTGCGCAATCTGATATAATCCCACGCCATGCGAATCACCAGGGAGCCGATATACGCCGACGAACCGCGCGGGGTTTTGGACGCCGTGCGGCGGCACGTCGTGTCGTATCTTGCGCGCGTGGGCCGTTGCGTGCGGTTGGCGGCGGAGGCCCTGGCGTACGCGCCGTACGTGCTGGCGCACCGCGATTCCCGGCGCACGATGATCGCCCAGTTGTACGTCACGGGCATCCGCACGCTGCCGGTGATCACGGTGGTTGGCGTGTTCACCGGCATGATCATGGGTTTGCAGGTGGGGTTGGCGCTGCGCCGCTTCAGCCAGGAGGCGTACCTCGGCGCCACGGTGATGCTCACGCTCGTGCGCGAGATGGGGCCTTTCGTCACGGGCATCTGCCTTTCCGCGTGCGTGGGCTCGGCCATGGCGGCAGAACTCGGCACGATGACGGTGAACGACGAAGTCGCCGCGCTCGAAATCATGCACATTCCGCCGGTGCGCTATCTGGTGGCGCCGCGGCTGGCCGCGTTGGTGGCGATGAGTCCGCTGTTGGCGTTCTACGCGTGCGTGCTGGGAGTCATGGGCGGCGGCCTCGTCGGCTACACGCAGCTGAACGTCGATTTCAGCCAGTACATGGCGAGCGCCATGAGCATGGCCACGGTGAAGGACGTGTACGTGGGGCTGTTCAAGGCCACGGTGTTCGGGCTGGTGATCGGCGCCGTGTCCTGCCACGAGGGCTTCAAGTCGACGCTGGGCGCCGTGGGCGTCGGCCGCGCCACGCAGCGCAGCGTGATCGTTTCGTTTCTGCTCATCCTCACGCTCGGGTACGTGATCACCCGGCTCTTCTATTTGGACTTCCTGCCGTGATCGAGTTCGAGAACGTCGTCAAGCGCTTCGGCCGGAAGGAGGTTCTTTCCGGCGTGAGCTTCACGGTCGCGAAGGGCGAGGTCGTGGCGTTGCTTGGACCGTCCGGCACGGGAAAGTCCGTGCTGCTCAAGCACGTGGTGGGGCTGTTGGCGCCCACCTCCGGCTCCGTGACCGTGGCGCCGGACGCGCACGTGGGGTATCTGTTCCAGGGGGGCGCGCTGCTGGCGTGGCTCACGGTGTGGGAGAACGTGGCGCTGCCGCTGCGGGAAACGACGGACCTTTCCGAAGCGGAGATCGCGCGGCGCGTGGACGACGCGCTCGCGGCGGTGGAGTTGACCGAGTCGGCGGACAAGTATCCCGCGGAAATTTCCGGCGGCATGGTGAAGCGCGCCGGCCTCGCCCGCGCCGTGGTGTGCCAGGCCGACGTGGTGCTCTACGACGAACCGACTTCCGGGCTCGATCCCGTGACGTCCGCCACCATCCACCGCCTCATCAAGCGCTTGAACGCCACGCGCGGAATCACCTCCGTGGTGGTCACGCACGACGTGTTGGGCGCGCTGTCCTTCGCGGACCGCATTCTGATGCTGAAGGACGGGCGCGTGCTGGCGGACGCGAAACCGGCCGATTTCGTCAAGAGCGTCGTTCCCGAGGTGCGGGAGTTCATCGCCTCCGCGAAAGGTGAAGATCTATGAGCAAGATGAAGAAAGATGTGTTTTCCGAGGCCATCGTGGGATTGTTCATGGTGGTCGTGCTGGCGTTGCTGGCGTATTTCACGATCGTCATTTCCGGCGTGGACGTCCTTTCCGGCAACAAAAAAGTCGCGATGCACGTGACGTTCGCCGACATCGGCGGCCTCAAGGACCGCGACAACGTGGTGTTCCGCGGCATGAAGGTGGGCACCGTCGACCGCGTGGAACTCGCGCCCGGAGCCATCCGGCTCACGCTGAAGGTCGATCCGTCCGTGCGGATGCGCGAGCGTTGCCGCATCGCCGTGACGCCGCTTTCATTCCTGGGCGGCTACTACCTTTCGCTCGAAGAGGGGACGGGAGAGCTGCTGCCGCTGTCGACCACGGAGTTCGCGGGCGAGCCGCCGTCCGACTGGATGCGCGACCTCGGCGAAATCGCGCGGCGCGTCAAGGAACTCACCGGCGACGGGGCGATGAAGGGCATCCTTTCCAACGTCCAGAACGCGGCGGAAAGCGTTCGGCTGGTGGCCGAGCGCGTCGAGCGCGGCGAGGGCACCTTGGGCAAGCTCCTGTCGTCCGACACGGCGCTGTACGACGACCTCGCGGCCACGGTCGGCTCCGCGCGTTCCACGATGACGAATCTGCAGCACGTCGCCGAGCGCGTCGAGCGCGGCGAGAGCATGGTGGGCAAACTGCTGGCGGCGGACGACACGGTGTACGACGATTTCAAGGTCGCCGTCGCGGAAGCGCGCGCTTCGTTCGCGGACGCGCGCGCGGCGCTGGCGAACGTGGCGAAGTTTTCGGAAAACCTGAACAACACCAACTCGCTCGCCGCCCGCATCACCTCCGACGCGGAACTCGCGTCCGACGCGGCGGCTCTGGTGACGCGCCTCAAGGCCGCCGCCGGCAATCTCGACGCCGTGTCGCAGCGGCTCGCCGCCGGGGAGGGCACCTTGGGCAAGCTTGCCGTCGACGCGGAACTCTACAACGAACTCAACGCGCTGATGAAGGACGTCCGCCAGATCATCGACAACTACCGCGACACCACGCCAATCACGTCGTTCGGTTCGCTGATCGGCGGCGCGCTCTGAGTCAGACGATCCGCTCGCCCCAGAGCGGCACGGTCACGTTGCCGCCCTCGGCCAGCATCAGTTTGCGCGCGCGCTTCACCATCGGAGTGGTGAGACGCCATTTCGCGTGTCCGAGTTCCCAAAGATGGCCGAACGCCGTTTGCGCGGCGCGGATGCGGCGTTCGCCGGCGGCGACGTCCACGCCGCAGCCGGGGAAGAACACCCACAAGTCTGGCGCGCCCCAAACCGGGTTCAGCTTGTGGACGTTCGAGCAGTCGCCCGTGTGCAGCATGCGCCAGTCGCCGACTTTGATTTCGAACGCGGTGGTGAAGTCCACGAGGTAGCCGTTGTGGTCCGTGAGCGAGGTGGCGATTTCGACGTCCTTGATTTTGAAGATTTTGCGCGCGCGCGTGAAGCCGCCGTCCTTCGCCCAGTTTTTCACGCCGTAGTTGTCCAGAAAGTTGGAAACCACGGTTTTGCCGGCGCGGTTCATCGCCTGGTAGAAGGGCATGCGGAAGTGGTCGTCGTGGTTGTGCGTGATGAGCGCGAAGTCCAGCGCCGGCGCCAGTTCGAGCGCGCGGCGGTGGACGAGGTCGATCGAAAAGAGCGCTTCGCGCGTTTTCACCACGACGCCCATGTTGTAGACCATCCACACGGCGGGTTTCGCGGACACGTCGGCCGTTTTGATTTCCGCGAGGACCTTCCCGAACGCGCGTTCGAGCTTTTCGAGCGAGACGAGTCCGCGCGTGTCGCCGTCCTTGAAATAGCCGTTGTAGGCGACGTGGGACGTGGCGTCCGTGTCCCGCTGCCATGCGTCGAGCACGTCGTCCGTCGTTTCGGAGCCGAGCCGGTCCGAAAAACATCCGCTTGCGGCCAGACAACTGCCTGCGGCCAAAGCGCCGCCCGTGATGAAATCCCTGCGCGTCATGAAGAAGTCCTTCCCTTTGTTTGGCGCCGATTTTACCATTGTCGACCCCAGTCCGTCAACGTTCG
>JAKSOX010000093.1 GCA_024405335.1 Kiritimatiellia bacterium | reverse complement strand
TACGCATATTCGGAACGGGAAGTTATTTGCCGCCCAAGGTGGTGACGAACGACGACTTGGCGCAGTCGCTGGACACGTCCGACGAGTGGATCTACTCGCACACGGGCATCCACGCGCGCCACGTCGCCGAGGTGGACGACTGCACCTCCACGATGGCCGCGAAGGCAGGGCGCGCGGCCATCGACGCGGCTGGCGTCGACGCGTCCGAAATCGGACTCGTGGTCGTGGCGACGTCCACGCCCGACTACAGCACTTTCCCGTCCACGGCCTGTCTCGTGCAGGACGCGCTGGGTCTCAAGGAATGCGGCGCCTACGATCTCCAGGCCGCCTGCGCCGGTTTCATCTACGCCCTCGAACAGGCGCGCGGCTGGGCCACGTTGCATCCGGAAAAGAAGGTTTTGGTCGTCGGCGCGGAGACGCTCACCCGCGTGGTGGACTGGAAGGACCGCGCGAGCTGCATTCTTTTCGGCGACGGCGCCGGCGCCGTGGTGCTGGGCGACGACGGCACGAAAGAGACCGCGAAGACGCTTTCCGTTCTGGGCGCGGACGGATCGGGGCACGCGTTCATTTCACGCGAAGGCGGCACGCGCATCGCGCCGGCGCCGGGCCAGGTGCCGATTCCGCACATGACGCTGCAGGGGCGTCCCGTGTTCAATTTCGCGGTGCGCACGATGGACGCCGTGATCATGCAGTTGTGCGTGCAGGCGGGCATGACGCCCGTGGAGCTCGACCGCATCTTCGCGCACCAGGCGAACGGCCGCATCATCGACGCCGTGTCGCGGCGCATGGATCTCGCGCTCGCGAAATTCTACATGAACATCGAAACGACGGGCAACACGTCGGCGGCGTCCATTCCCGTGGCGTTGGACGAAGCGGTCCGCAAGGGCGAACTCAAGGACGGCATGAAGATCGTGCTGGTCGGTTTCGGCGCGGGGCTTACCTACGGCGGCATGCTGTTCGATTGGCCGCGGCTTTGAGACGACGAAAGGATTTCAGGAGAAAAACATGACGAAAGTTCTGATTACTGGCATGGGAATGGTGACGCCGTGCGGCAACGGCACGGACGCGACGTGGGCGAACGTGAAGGCCGGCAAGACGGGCATTTCGCGCATCACGAAGTTCGATCCTTCCCGGTGCACGAGCCAGGTGGCGGGCGAGGTGAGGGGATTCGAAGAATGGGCCATCAGCGGCGGTTTGGTGGACAAGCGCGAGGCGCGCCACATGGCGCTCTTTTCGCAGTACGCCGTGGCGGCGGCCGCGGAGGCGTGGCGCGACGCCGGCTTCACCGCGGAAAACAAGCCCGACATGGACCGCGTGGGCACGATTGTCGGCAACGGCATCGGCGGCCTCGACGTGACGGGAGATTCCTACAAAGTGCTGTTCGACCGCGGACCGGACCGTCTTTCCCCGCTCGCGATTCCGGAGCTCATTCCGAACGAGGCGGCCGGCAACGTGTCCCTGGCGCTGGGCGCGAAGGGACCGGCGCAGGTCGTGGTGACGGCGTGCGCTTCTTCCACGGACGCGCTGGGCATCGCGCTCGACCAGATCCGCGCTGGTCGCGCGGACGTGGTGGTGGCGGGCGGCACCGAAGCGGCCGTGCTGGAGTTCACCGTGGGCGGCTTCATGAAGATGAAGGCGCTGGCGACGCAGTTCAACGACCGTCCCGAGAAGGCGTCCCGTCCGTTCAACGCGGACCGCTGCGGCTTCGTGCTCGGCGAAGGCGCGGCCATGCTGGTGCTCGAGTCCGAGGCGCACGCCAAGGCGCGCGGCGCCAAGGTGTACTGCGAGCTCGCGGGCTACGGCGCCACGTCCGACGCCTACCACATCACGGCCCCCGATCCCTCGGCTTCGGGAGCCGTGAAGGCGATTCGCCTGGCGCTCAAGGACGCCGGCATGACGCACGAAGACGCGATCGACTACGTGAACGCGCACGGCACTTCCACGCATCTGAACGACGTGATGGAGACCAAGGCGTTCAAGGAGGTGTGGGGAGACGAGAAGGCGCGCCAGATCAAGATTTCCTCCACGAAGTCGATGACGGGCCATCTGCTGGGCGCCACGGGCGCGCTCGAGGCGGCGTTTTGCGCGCTCGCCATCCGCGACGGTTTCATCCCGCCCACGATCAACTACGAAAATCCCGATCCGGAGTGCGATCTCGACTACACGCCGAACGTCGGCGTGGCGAAGACCGTGAACGTGGCCGTTTCGACGTCGCTCGGTTTCGGCGGGCACAACGGCGTGCTCGTGTTCAAGAAGCATTGATTTCGGCGAGGAGGCGGCCATGGAATTCCCCGTGTTCAAAAACGCATACCACCTCAAGGGCGAGCAGTTGCTTCCGCACCGTCCGCCGTTTCTGTTTGTGGACGAACTCTGGGGCGCGGACGAAACTGGCGCCATTGGCGAATACACCTACACGCTCGAGAAGAACGATTTCTTCAGGGGCCATTTCCCGGATTATCCGGTGGTGCCCGGCGTGGTGCTCGTGGAATCCATGGCGCAAATGGCCGGCGCGGCGCTCACGGCGCGGAAGCTTCTCGGCGAAGGCATGCCGATGTTTTTCCTCGCGCACGTCGACGGCGTGAAATTCAAGCGGCAGGTCCGTCCGGGCGACCGACTCGTCACCGTGGTCGAAAACACCCGCGTGCGCGCGCCGTTGGGCGTGTTCGCGCTGAAGGGCTACGTGGGCGAAGAGCTCGCAGTCGAAGCCGTGGTGAAGTGCATGCTCGGCAGGCCGAAGTGAGTTGACGGCGTCGGGGCGTCGGGACGTCGCGCATGAAGTTTTCGGTCAAGCTGTGCCTGGCGGCCATCGCTCTGTATTTCTGCGCGGCCGTTTTCGGCGAGGTGCAGTATCGCGTGGCCAAGGCGCGCGACGTCGTTCCCGCGTACAACGTGCCGTGCGAAGCGCTTCGGTACTCGCCGCCGTCCTGGTCGCATCCGATGGGCACGGACAACCTCGGGCGCGACGTGGCGCTCCGGCTCGTCCAAGGCGCGCGCATCGCGTTCCACGTGGGCGTGATGACGTCGCTCATCGCGATTCCCCTGGGCGTGCTGCTGGGGCTCCTGGGCGGCTATTTCGGCGGCAAAACGGATTCGTTCGTGACGTGGCTTTGCGCGACCGTGGCGTCCATGCCGGGGCTGCTGTTCATTCTCGCCATATCGATGGTGATCGGCCAGGGGCTCGTGGGCGTCTACTTCGGCATCGGCCTCACCACGTGGGTGGGCGTGTGCCGCACCATCCGCGCCGAAGTGATGAAGCACAAGGACCGTGCCTACGTGCAGGCGGCGCGCGTGCTGGGCTATTCGAACGCGCGCATTCTCTTCCGGCACGTGCTGCCGAACGTGGCGCACGTGATCCTCGTGCAGTTTTCCATCCGGTTCCCTGGCGCGGTGGCCACCGAGGTGTTCATCTCCTTCCTGGGCATCGGCGTGCAGGGCGAACCCAGCTGGGGCGTGATGATCAACAACGCGCGCGCGCGCCTTTGGCAGGGAGTGTGGTGGGAGATGACGTTCGTGACGGCGGCGATTTTCGCGCTCGTGCTGGCGTTCAACCATTTGGCGGATTGGCTGCGCGACCGTCTCGACCCCGCCACGCGGGAGCGGCGCTCGTGAACGGCGGCGTCGAGGACCGCGTCCTTTTCGAGGACGCGGAAATCGTGGTGGTGGACAAGCCGGCCGGCGTGATCGTCCACGCCGCGCCCGGGCACGAAACGGGATCGCTCGCGCAGATGCTCGCCGCGAAGCGACCGGGCATGGAGCGCGCGGGCAGCGCGCAACGTCCCGGCGTGGTGCACCGGCTCGACCAGGACACGAGCGGCGTGATGGTGTTCGCGAAAACGCCGCGCGCGTACGCCGCGCTCCGGCGGCAGTTCGAAGCGCACGACCGCGTCGCGAAAACCTACCTCGCCGTGCTGCACGGCGCGCCCAAGCCCGCCATCGGCCGCGTGGACGCGCCCGTCGGCCGCAAGCCGTGGGACGCGAAGCGCATGGCGGTGGGCGGCGATGACGCCAAACGCGCGGCAACCGACTATCGGACGCTGGGTCGCGCGAACGGCCTCGCGTTGGTGGAATTCCGCATCGAGACGGGGCGCACGCACCAGATCCGCGTGCACGCCGCGCACCTCGGCCATCCGGTCGTTGGCGATCCGCTGTACGGCGACGCCGCGCGCGACCGGCGTTTGCGGACGAAACCCGTGCGCACGCTGTTGCATGCCGTCGAACTCGCGTTCGACCATCCCGTCACCGGCAAGCGCCTCGTTTTTTCCGCGCCGCCGCCGCCGGACGTCGTCTACGCCGGCTGATGGCGGAACAATCGGCCGTCACCGCGAGAACTTGCGTTCCAGTTCGCGGTTCGAGACGAATATCATCACCGGTTTCCCGCGCGGGCACACGTAGGGCATGGTCGTGCGCGCCAGCTCTTCCACGAGTTTTGCGGCGCCTTCCGCCGTGAACTTGCGCGACGCGCCGGCGAAGCTGCGCGCCAGCGACCTCGCGATCAGTTCCTCGCGCCAGGCGCCGCCGCCGCGGCGCGCGCCGTTTTCCGTGAGGTCGTAGACAATGGACGAGAGCAGTTTCGCCGCGCCCGTTTCCGCGACGATGGCGGGGACGGCGTCGATCTTCCACGTGTCGCGCCCGAATTCCTCCAGCGCGAACCCCTGCTTTTCGAGCACCGGCAGAAACGATTTCAGCCGCGCCGATTCGAGCGGCGAGAACTGGGCCGTTTCCGGAATCAGCAGCGGTTGCGACGCGGCGCGTCCTTCGGCGTCGCGTTTGAGGAGCTTTTCGTACGTGATGCGTTCCTGCGCGGCGATGGGGTTGAGCGTCACGACGCCCGCGTCGGTTTCGAGCAGAAAATAGCCGGAATCCGTTTGCGCGAGGAATTTGAAATAGCGCCAGGGGCCCGCAGGACTTTGGAGCGCGAAATCCGCCGGTTCGTTCGGCGGCGGAACGTCGTCCGCCGCGGACGCGGACGGCGCGACGGACGCGGTGGCGGCCGTTTCGCGCGCGGGTGGCGGCATTTCCCGTTCCGGCGCGGTCGCGCGCGGCAGCGTCGGCTGGAAGGGCGCCTGTGCAAGGAAGGGGTTGCCCGCCGGGGACGGTGGCGGGATCGACGTGCCGGCGGCGTCCGCCGACGGCGGCGCGACGGGGGACGGCGGCGCGACGGGGGACGGCGGCGCGGCGAGCGCGGCGGAGAACGCTTCGACGATGGCGTTTTTCACGTCCAGGGGATGACGGAAACGCACTTCGCGCTTGGCCGGATGCACGTTGACGTCGACTTCGGCGGGCGGCAAATCGACGAAGAGGATCATGGCCGGGCGCGCGTCCGCCTGGCGGGCCGGATAGGCCTCTTTGATGGCGCGGGCGATGATCGGCGCGGACGCGGGACGGCCGTTCACGAACACGAACTGGTCGTGTCGCGCGGTGTGGACGCCGCCCGGGCGTTCGACGTAGCCGTGCACGGAAACTCGCGCGTCCGGCTTCTGCGCACATCCTCCGACGGACAGAAGCGAGGCGGCGAAATCGACGCCGAACAGATCCGCGACGCGCTCCTCCAGCGTCGCGTTCGGCGCGAACCGGTACGTTTCGCGGCCGTCGATCGTCAACGAAAACCCGACGTCCGGATGGGCGAGCGCGTGGTTCACGAACGCGGTGCGCACGTGTTCTTCTTCGGTGGCGAAGGAACGCAGGAACTTCTGCCGCGCCGGCACGTTGCAGAAAAGGTCGCGCACTTCCACGGTGGTGCCGGGCGGCGCGCCGCAGGCCGTCGCTTCGGCGACGACGCCGGCGTTCACCCGGATGCGCGTCGCTTCGTCGGCGTCGTGCGTGCGGGTTACGAGCGTGAAACGCGAGACGGCCGCGATGGAAGGAATGGCTTCGCCGCGGAAACCGAGCGTGTCGATGCGTTCGATGTCGTCCACGTCGCGGATTTTCGAAGTCGCCTGGCGTTCCAGGGACATGAGCGCGTCCTCGCGGTTCATGCCGCAGCCGTCGTCGCGGACGGACACGAGTTTTTTGCCGCCCGCGGTGACGGCGACGTCGATGCGCTGCGCGTGCGCGTCGAGTGCGTTTTCGAGCAGTTCCTTGAGCGCCGCCGCAGGCCGTTCCACGACTTCCCCGGCGGCGATTTTGTTCGCCACGTGGATGGGCAGCAGCCGAACGTGTCCGTCGCGCGTCATCGGTCGAGCGTGAGGTGGCGGCGCATGTACGTGGGCACGTCGAGGTCTTCGTCGTGCCAGAGATTGCGGTCGGAACCGCCGATGCGGCCGCTTTGCGCGAGCGCCTTTTGGTCGCCGGTTTTCCGGTTGCGGGACACGGACGATTCGTCGAAGGCGAGGACGACGGCCTCGATTCGTCCGCCGTACGCGGATTCGTCGTTCACGGTTCCGATGGAGAATTTCGCCGAGCGCCCGAGAAGTTCGCGCGCGCCGTCGGCGAGCGTCCCCACTTCGGAAAGGCGCAAGTCGTCCCCGGCCAACACGCCAAGCATGATTTCGCGCGTGCGGGCGCCGGTGTGCGCAAGCAGGGGACTTGCGGCGAGGTCGTCCAGGATTTTCCGGACCCTGTCGGGACCAGACGCCGAGGCGATGGCGAAGCGCGCGCGCCCTTTGTCGCGCAACGCGTCCACGATTTGTTCGGCGTCGAGTTTGACGTATCCCGGCTTTTCGAGCAATCGCCACAGCAGCGCCAATCCTTCGGACAGGACGCGCGCGCCGTCGGCCATGGCTTCTTTGAAGACGTCAGAACGGGCGTTTTTGGTCAAATCGTCGAGGGGCAGCATCACGGACGCGTCGGCTTCCTGTTCGACGCCGGCGGCGGCCGTTTGCGCGGCGCGCCGCTTTTCTTCGCCCTCGAACGCGAAGGGCTTGGTCGCGAACAGCAGCGTGGCCACGCCGCGCGCGCGGAGGCGTTTGAGGATTTCCACGGTCGCGCCGCCGCCGGTGCCGCCGCCGAGCGCCGACACGACGACGGCGAGACGCACGCCGTCGAAAACGTGGTCGAGCTGGTCGGGGGCGTCTTGGACGGCCGCGCGCGCGGAAGCGGCGTGGCCACCGGCTCCGCGCCCGGCCAAACGGCTCCCGCCGATGAGGGTGAAGGGAATGGTGGCGTCCGCGCCGATGGAAGCGTCGGTGTCGACGGCGTGCACGCGGATGCCGGGCCCGTAGGCGCGCGACAAGGCGCGAACGGTTTCGGCGCCCATGCCGCCGACTCCGAGCAACAGAAGGTGGGAGGTGTCGTCGTTCATTTGCGGGTGACCTTTTTCCAGAGGTTTTTGACCGTGTCCATGAGGTTCGGACCGCCTTCGGATTTGAGCGCGAGCAGCAGAAGTCCGGCGACGGTGGCGTAGGCGGCCGGAAATTCCTTCTTTTCGAGGCCTTCGATCTCCGGGACCAGGGTGGCGACGCGCGTCGGCAGTCCAAGCACCGTTTCCGCGAGTTCGGCGACGTGCGCGAGCTGGGCGCCGCCGCCCACGAGGAACACGCCCGCGCCAATCCGGTGGAGGAGATTGGCGTCGTCCAGTTTCTCGCGGATGATGGCGAAGAGTTCCGCGAAGCGGGCGTTCACCACCACGTCGAGCGCCCGTTT
>JAKSOX010000092.1 GCA_024405335.1 Kiritimatiellia bacterium | reverse complement strand
TCGCCGGACGGAACGCCGCGGCCACCGACTTCACTTTCGCCGACCAGTCGGACTGGAACGCGGGATCGAGCGGACACTTCTTGTTGTCCTTGCTCTTGTTGCCATTGGCGTCTTCGATCGCCGCGAAACCGGACACGTACCTTATCGACGGCGCGCACCACCAGTCGACCTCGATGCCGAGCGGCTCGAGCGCCGCCCGCACCGCGCCGATCTCGCGTCCCATCTCGGCGTAGAGGTCGTCCGCAAACGGCGCGTACATGACCTCGTTGAAGCCCGGTCCCGCGATGCAGAAACGCCTGAGACCCGTCCGCACCCGAACGTCCTTGACATCCCGGATCATCGCCGCGACCTCGCCCTTCCGCCACATGTACGGCACCAGCGGCTCCATCTCCGCGAATCCCGTCAGCGCGGCCAGCGCCGCCGCCCAGACGGCGATTCCTTTTCCCAACGGCAATTTCACGGTTGAATCCTCCTTTGTCGATTTGATCGGGCTCCCCCAAACCCCAGCAGATCGGACGCTATCGCAAGGTCAGCGTCCATTTCCAGGCCGGAACAATGCGAACGACGTGTCCGCGCCGTGCTGGGCGGACGCGCCGACAGCCGATCTGCGTCACCGCGCGGGCGAAAGCTTCACCACCACGTCGAATCCGTCGCCGGCGGCGCGCGGCGCGACGATGCGCACCTTGCCCGCCGCCGTTTTGGCGATCGGCACCGCCGCGCCCGTGCCCAGCACGCTGGCCTCCGCGAAGTCGGCGTCCGTCGCGAATTCGATCGCGTCCGTCTTCGGGTCGAGGAAGTGCAGGTACAAAACGCCGCCCTTGCGCGTGGACACGACCGCCTTGCCGGACGAAATGCCGCCCGCGTCCGTGCCGTAGATGGATTCGCCGTTCTTTCCGAACCAGACGCCCACCTTTTCAAGCACCTCCACGGCGCGGCGCGGCAGCTGGCCGGACCCGTCCGGTCCGACGTTCATGAGCAGATTCGAGCCCTTCGCCGCCGCGCGGGCGACCATCGCCACCACGTCTTCGGGCGTGCGGAAATCGCGTTCGCCGATGCGGTAGCCCCACACGCCGCGCTGGATCACGTCGCATTGCTCCACGGGGCGGTCGTTCACCACGGGCTGGTGCCTGGAAAAGCCAGCGTCGCCGTTGTCGCCAGGCAGGTCGCGCTCGAAGAGCTGGATGTCCTCCTTCGCGCGGATCGGCTGGTGGTTGTTGTTCGCCACCAGCGTCTTGCGCGCGTGGATGAAGTCGTAGATGTCGTCGAGCTGCCAGTCGAGCGTGCGCTTCCAGGTGCCGTCGTCCTGATGGCGCGCGTGCTCCCATTCGCCGTCGAACCAGATGTTGCCGGGGCGGTAGCGCGTGATGAGTTCGTCGATCTGCGCGAGCATGAACTTCTTGTACGACGCGTAGTCGCCCTTCTGCCCGCCGAGCACGGAGGACGCGACGACGCCCGCGGGATAGTCCTTGCGGTGCCAGTCCATGAGCGAATAGTAGAAGTTGAGCTGCAGGCCCTCCCTGTCGCACGCCTTGCGGATTTCGGCGAGGACGTCGCGCTTGAACGGCGTGTTGGCGACGTTGTAGCCGTCGTCCGCCCGGGTGTGCCACAGCGAGAAGCCGTCGTGGTGGCGCGAAGTGATCGTGACGTACTTCGCGCCGGACTTCTTGAACGTGCGCGCCCATTCGTCCGCGTCGAACTTGGACGGGCAGAAACCGTGCATCATGCGCTCGTACGCTTCGCGGTCGAGCGGTTTCCAGCCGTTGTCGGCGTCGCCGCTTCTGAGATACCATTCGCCCTGGGCGAAGTTGGAGTAGAGCCCCCAGTGGATGAAAATGCCGAAGCGCTGGTCGGCGAACTGCCGCCGCGCCTCGAGGTTCCATTCCTCGGGCGCGTATTCGGCCCGGACGAACGGGTGGAGCGCCGCGGCGGCGGCGAAAAACAGTGCGGTTTTTGCGACGTTCATTTCAGATAACCCCCTTGGAAGACGGCACGCCCGTTTCGCGCGGATCGGACGAAATGGCCTGGCGGAGCGCGCGCGCGAAGGACTTGAAAAAGCCCTCGCACACGTGGTGCGCTTCGTCGCCGTAGATCTGCCGGAGGTGCGCGTTGAGGCGGCCCTCGACCGTGACGGCGCGGAAGAACTCCTCGATGAGCTTCACTTCGAAATCGCGCACCGTCGCGTGCTTCATCGGGCTCTGCATCACCAGGAACGGACGCCCCCCGAGGTCGATGGACGTCTCGCACAGCGCCTCGTCCATGGGGATGGACGCGAAACCGTAGCGCACGATGCCGCGGCGTTCGCCGAGCGCGCGGTTCAGCGCCTGGCCGAACACGAGGCCCACGTCCTCCACCGTGTGGTGGTAGTCCACGTCCACGTCGCCCTTGCACGCGACCGAGAGGTCGATCAGCGCGTGCTTCTTCAGCAGTTCGAGCATGTGGTTGAAGAAACCAACGCCCGTGTCGATTTCGCCGGCGCCCGTGCCGTCGAGGTTCAGCGACAGCTTGATTGCCGTTTCCTTCGTGTTCCGTTCGATTTCAGCCGTTCTCACGTCCGTTCTCCTTTCAGATTTTCGCGGCGCGCGGGCGGCGAAGTTTCGAAAACGCGCCCGCCGACGCGCCGACTGTTCCCGCGATGGAAATCCACGCCAACGCGCACTCAAGCGGCGCGCCCCTCTTTTTTTCCGGCGGCGGCGGATAGGGGCGCGTCTTCTTCAGCAGCAGGAACTGCGCCCGTTCGCGCGGCGCGCGCGCGAAGCGCTTGCCGTTGAACGTCCAGCCCGACGCGGCCGCGTACTCGCCCTTGCCCAACGCCTCCTTGAGCGCCGCGTTGCCGTTCAGCGCCTGTCCGGAGGCGAAGACGCAGTCCGAACCGTCTGGCGCGGTCTGCGCGTCCATCACGAGCTGCAGGCCCGCGGTTCCCGTCTCGCGCGCCACCTGCACGCGCAGGCAGTCCACGGGGTCCGTGGCCACGTACTTGCGGTCGTTGCAGGCGAGGTTGATTCCAGCAAACGCGAACAGCGCGATCGCGAGCGCCCAGCCCTTGCGCCCCAGCCGCAGCATCGGCACCGCGCCGAAACCGGCCAGCACCGCCACGCACCATTCGAGCAGATGCACGAACTTGAGCGGACAGCGGACGGAACTGCCGTACGGCAGGTGGTAGACGAGCTTGTAGAACGGCGTGAAGCCGCCGAACGCGCAAAAGAGCAGCACGACGCCGGCGACGGCCCAGAACGCCGCTTCGCGCCGGTTGCCGCGGATTTCGAACATCGGGTTCGCCCATTTGGCGAACAGCGCGACCACGCCCAGAAGCGCCATCGCCACGACGGCGCCGCCCATGTACAGCGCGTGCTGGCGGTACGGCGCCCACACCACGTCGCCCTCCTTCACCGGCCTGCCCGTGACCGGATCCAGGCCGCGCTGGCCCTTCTTCAGCACGATTCGCTGGCCGATGCGGCCCTTGTAGGGATTCTTCGGACTCACGCGCGGATCGCTGGAATCGCCGTGCACGCCGGCGACGAAGAACTCCGCCACGTCCTCCGGCGGCAGACTCCAGCTCACGCAGAAATTCCAGCGCGCCTCGGCTGCTTCGGCGGCGGCCGCGCCGTCCGAAGCCGACGCGTCGCCCGGATTGACCGCACCGATGGCGGCAAGCTGCGCTTCGCGACTTGCCAAGGCGCCGGTGAAGGCACTCCGGAATTGCGGAGCCCCCACGGCGAGCATCGTCGCCGCCGCCAGCGCCGCGCCCAGCAACAGCCGCGTCCACGCCTTTTTGCCGCGAACGCGCTCCGACCAGATCTTGTACGCGCCGTAGGCGAACCAGAAACAGGCGAACAAAAGCCAAATGTCGGGTTGCCACGCCGACGCCCACGCCATCACCGCGCCCAGCAGCGCCCAGTTGCGCCACTTGCCCTTGCGCACCGCGCGGTCGATCAAACCGAACGCCCAGGGCGCGCACGCGAGCAGATTGAACCAGCCGAGGTGCCCGGCCGAAAAGAGCGTGAAGTTGTAGCCCATGAATCCGTAGGCCATCCCCGCGCCGTAACCGAGCGCCGGCGGCACGCCGCGCCCGCGCAGGTAGTACGCCACGCCCAACGCCGCCACGAACGCCGCGAATGCGTACTGGAGTTCCTGCCACGCATAGGGACCGCCCAGAAGCAACCGCAAATCGGCCGGCACGAACGCCGTCCCGCACGCGGCGAATTCGCGAAACCGGCGCGCCACGGCGTCAGGCAGATGCACGATGCCGTTGTCCGGCTGGATGAACGTGGCGTCCAGCCCCCACGTGCCCCAGAACACGTACGCCGCCAACGCCGCGAAAAGTCCCGCGAACGCGCAAAACGCGATGGTCGACTCTTTTTTCCAAAACGCTTTCATGTCGTCGCGCTCCCCGTTTTACCGCCGCCACGTCACCTTGTAGCCGCCGTCGACGTGGTTCGCGCGCCAGCCGCCGTTCCAGCCGCCGCCGCGGCCGCCGTAGCCGCCGGAACGGCGCGGCGCGTCGTAGGACGCCTGATAGGTGTGGATTTCCTGTTTTTCCACCAAAGCGTCCGGAATCTCCTTGACGAACATCGAATCTTCGCACGGGATGCTTCCGCCCTCGGGCGTCTTGCGGCTCCGCGGGCAAAACAGGTACAGCCGGTCCTTGGCGCGCGTGACGGCCACGTAGAAAAGCCGGCGTTCTTCGTCCAGATTGCCGTCCTCCATGCTCCGCGCGCTCGGGAAATAGCCCTGCGTGGCCCACGGCAGAATCACCACGGGCCATTCCATGCCCTTCGCCTGGTGGATCGTGGTGAGGTGCATGTGGTCCGCCGGCAGGTCCGCCTTGGCCGCCGCGTCGAGACTGGTCATCAGCGCGACTTCTTCGAGGAACCCGGTGAGGCCGCCGTCGAAGGACGCGATCTGCGTCGTGAGTTCGGCGAGGTCGCCGAGCCGCTCCGCCGCTTCGTCCTCTTCGAACGCGCGGCTCAGGTGGTCCCCGTAGAAATGGTGCACGAAGTCCTCCACGAGCATGCGGTCCTCGCCGTGCTTCAAGTGGTCTTCCGCGAGCGCGTACGCCTTGGCGATGCCGTACCACGCCGTCTTGGATTTGGGCGGAAGCATCTCGCCGAGGTTCATCCGCTCCATGCCGTTGAGCGGATTGAACGCCTTGCCGAGCTTCGCCCAGACGCGCTGCGCGGTCTTTTCGCCCATGCCGGGCATCAGCTGAGCCAGCCGCAGGAACGAAAGCTCGGAATGCGGATCGAGCGCCAGCCGCAGGAACGCGAGCACGTCCTTCACGTGGAGCTGCTCGAACACGCCCACTCCGCTCGTGATGCGGAACGGAACGTGCGCGCGCGTGAGCGCGAGCTGGATTTCGATGGAGGAGAAATGCGAACGGTACAGCACCGCCACGTCCTTCCACGCCACGCCCGATTCGTGCAGTTTGGCCGCGAGTTTGACCACGTTTTCGGCCTGCGCGTGGCCGTCCCACAGATGGTAGATTTTCGGCAGCGCGCCCGCCGCCGTGCGCGCCGGGCGCAGCGTCTTCTCGAACTGGTGGCGCACGTCCTTCATCACCACGTTCGCCACGTCGAGGATCGGCGCGAGCGAACGGTAGTTGCGCTCGAGTTTCAGGATCCGGCATCCCGGCCAGCGCTCGGGGAAGCGCATGATGTTCTCGAACTTCGCGCCGCGCCACGTGTAGATGCACTGGAAATCGTCGCCCACGGCCATGATGTTGCCGTGCTTGGCGGCGAGGATGTCCGTGAACTGCGCCTGCAGCGAGTTCGTGTCCTGGTATTCGTCCACCAGCACGTGCAGGAACTGCTCCTGCAGCTGCTCGCGCACGCCGTCGTGCTCCTTGAGGAGCTTGAGCCCGTTCACGAGCAGATCGTCGAAATCCATCGCGCCAAGCTCGCGCTTGCGGTTTTCGTACAGCTCCGCCACCTTGCACATTTCCTCGAGGTCGTACGCGGCCTTCGTCTGGTGGATCTGGGCGATTTCTCGGAAAGAGCGCTCGGCGTTCGCCGCGTCCGAAATGAGTTTCAGCACGAAGGAGGGCTTCTGGAAATCCTTGGGTTCCTTGACGGCCTCCTTGACGCACTGCCGGACGAGTTTCGACTGGTCGTCTTCGTCGAGGATGTCGAAGTGCGGCTTGTAGCCGACGAAGCTCGCGTACCGGCGCAGAAAGCGCGCGCACACGTGGTGGAACGTGCCGCTCCAGATGCCGGCCATCGGACCCACCAGCTGCTCGGCGCGGTCGAGCATTTCGCGCGCCGCGCGGTTCGTGAACGTCAGCAGCAGGATGCGCTCGGCGGGGACGCCCCGGCCCGCGAGATGCGCCACGCGGTGCACGAGCGTGCGCGTCTTGCCGGTGCCGGCCGCCGCCAGCACCAGCATCGGACCGTCTCCGGCCGTCGCGGCCGCGCATTGTTCGGCGTTGAGGACTTTCGCGAAATCGATCATGCGCGCGCCGACCTCAAACGACCTTCCATTCGAGGGAAAGATCCACGGACCCAGCCGAATGCGTGAGGCAGCCGAGCGAAATCGCGGTGACGCCGGTGGCGGCCACTTCCTTCGCGCGGTCCAGCGTGATGCCGCCGGAGGCCTCCGTCCTGGAAACGCCCTTGCACATCTTCACGCACTTCTTCATGTCCGCCACGGACATGTTGTCCAGCATGATCCACTCGGGTTTCGCCTTGAGCGCGCTCGCGCATTCGCGCAGCGATTCGACTTCGACCTCCACGGCCAGCTTCGGAAACTTCTTCCGCGCCGCCAGCACCGCCTGGTCGAGCTCGTCCGGATTCCCGCCCTTCCAGAGCCGGCGGTGGTTGTCCTTCATCAGCACGCGGTCGTACATGCCCATGCGGTGGTTCGATCCGCCGCCGCAGAGGACGGCGTACTTCTCGAACACCCGGAGGCCGGGCGTCGTCTTGCGCGTGTCGAGAATGAGCGTGCCCCACTTTTTCGTGGCATCCACGAACCGCCGGGCGAGCGTGGCCGTGGCGCACATGCGCTGCATGAAGTTGAGCGCGGTGCGCTCGGCCGCCAGAATCGACCGCGCCTTGCCGCGGAACGCGAGTATCGTCTCGCGCGGCTTCGCGACGCTTCCGTCCGGCTTCAGGATCGTCACCTTGATTCCGGGATCCACCTGCTTCATCACGGCCTTCGCCACCGTCGCCCCGGCGACGACGCAGCCGCTGGCGCCCTTCGCGTAGATTTCGCCCGTGGCGACCGCCGCGGGATCCACCAGCGCCTCGCTCGTGGCGTCGCACCACGGCGCGTCCACCGCGCGGACGGCGTCCGCGAGGTCTTCGTTCAACGCCAAAAGAACGGCCGCGCGTGCGCGCGCCGATTTCATCACGTCCTTCATGCGGGATGCTCCGTCAAAGGTTCTGGACGTATTCCCAGTCCTGGTACATGAGCCACGTGATCACGCCCACCAGGCCGATGCCCGCCAGACAAGCCAGCAGCGCCCACATCGCGCCCTTCGCGCTCACGCCCGCGCCGGAAGATTTCTTCGCGTCGCGCGGATCCGCATCAAGACGGAAACGGTCGGCGATCGCGGCGCCGCCCGGTTTGTTTTCGCCCGAACCGCCCGCCGGCGGTTTGGGAGCTGCCTTTTTCAATTTCATAACGCC
>JAKSOX010000091.1 GCA_024405335.1 Kiritimatiellia bacterium | reverse complement strand
CGCACGAGGCGAGCCCGTTGCCGTCGAAGTCGCCGCCGCGGATGAAGAGGTTGTGGTCCGAATACGGGTCGGACTTGTCCAGCATGCGCGCGAAGTAGCGCAGCACGAACGGCATTTCCTTCACCGCCTTCAGGTGCGCGGATTTGTGCAGCAGCAGCGAACACTGGTTCGACACCACGATCATTTCGTCCACGGCGTATTCGCCGCGCGGGAAGTACAGCACGCCACCGCGCCCCGCGCTCTCGACCGCGCGCTGGATGCGCGCCGAGTCGCCCGTTTCGCCGGCGAGACGCGGAAAGTCCTCCAAGCTCGCGTCCCACGGTCCCCGCGCGACCTGCCGGCACGCGCACCCGCACGCCGCCGCCATCGCCAATCCCGTCGCCAATGCCACGAATTTCATGTTTCGTTTCCTTTCGTTTTCCTGTCTGACCGATCTTTTCCGTCAAACGCAAGTTCCGTTTTCATTCCGCCGCCGGATTTCTCCAGGACTTCAGCACGCTCCAGGCGGCGAGCGCGCGCGAATAGTGGTGCCCGCATTCCGCCTCGTCGAACGGATTGCGCTTCCGGCCGTCGTAGCGGTTGCGGACGTCCCGCACGACCTTTTCCGCGCGGACGAAATCGCCGCGCTGCGCCAGGTTCGCCGCCACCACGTATTCGAATCCCGTCATGTTCTCGCCGTAGTACGGAAACGGTTTCTTGGGCATGCGCCCTTCGGGATACCACGCCATCTTCAGCGCCGGCTCGTCGCTCATCGCGTAGTCGCGGCCGCAATTGTAGGCCGGACCCACGTTGTCCGACGCGCACTTCGCGAGAATCGTGTCGAGCGCCTTCGCCGAGTTCTTCTCGTCCGCCACGGGACCGAGCCCCACGTGACGCGACGCATAGTCGCCCAGAAGCTGGTCCACGAGACACCCCGCCGCGAGCTGGAACTCTGGATCGTCGAGGTGCATCGCCGCCCCGCTCGACACCCACTTCGCGAGTTTTCCCTTCGGCGGCACGACCTTGTGCTCGTACCATTCTCCGTTGAAGAGGTTCTTCTCGGTCCATGCAGACCCGGCGGCGCCGAGCCGGCGGCACTTCTCCGCGAACGCCGCGTCGCCCTGCGCGTCGGCCATCGCCGCCGCTGCCTTGAGCGCCGCGAGATACAGGAACTCCATCTGCGGATTCGGCCCGTAGTACTCCACGTCCATCGTGTTGTGCTGGCAGCCCTCCATCACCCCGTCGGCGTCCGCGTCCCAGCCGCCCGGAATCCAGCAGAACGCAACCGCCTTGCGGATCTTCGGCCAGAGCCGCTTGAGCCACGCATCGGCCCCGGCGCCGCCTTTCTTCCAGTTCTCGTAGGCCTTGACGACGCACTGCATCTGCCCGTCCGCCGCCGCCATGTGGTCGGACGCCAGGCCGGCCGAAAGCGGCAGCTGGATGCGGAACGCGACGTGCCCGTCCTCGCCCATCGCGCGTTCGAACTGCGACTCCGTCATGTCCCGCGCGAGTTCCGGCCAGAGATCCGCGAGCGCGTGCTCGTAGCCCCACACGTGCGCGCAGTTCCCGAAGCAGCTGCCGCTCGTCTGGAAAATCCCCTCCCAGCCGTAGAAGTGCCCGTCCGCCGAACGCCAGCACGTCTCGCAGCGCAAGGTCGACAGGTTGAAAAGCGCCGCCTCCTTCACGACGTCCGGCGCCTTCGACGCCAAAACCCCGTTCACGAACGCGACCGTCTGCTGCTCGAACGCGGGCAGGTCCTTCCACAGGGCGCATGCGGCGGCGATCGCGGACGGATGGCGCGTGACGTAGAAGTTGCCCACGTCGCGCTTGGGATCGAACGGACCGCGCACCGGCTCGTCGCGGTAGCCCCGGCCGGACCAGCAGGGGCGATGCGGATACCGCCACGCGATCACGAAGGGAATCGCCTTCTCCTCGCCGGGCGCGAGCTCGACTTGCACGGCCACCGTTCCCATCGGCAGATACCACGCCCCCCCGAACGGATCGTGGAGGTCGTCCGCGCGCCCCGTCGCCACGAACTGCTTCCAGTAGCGGTCGAACCGCGTCTTCCAGCCGGAATCCGAAATGCGCGTCGCCCGGGACACGGCGCCGGCGGTTTGCGGCACGACCATCACCGCCTCGCCGAGCGTGTTGTCCGCCGGCTTCTGGTCGCGCGAACCGATTCCGACGCCCAGAAGCCCCAGATCCCCGACTTCGGCCACGCAAAGCGGAGCGTCCTTCTTGTCCTCGAACGGTGCGCCGTCCGTCGGGTTGACGAGCATCCCCATCACCGAAACCTTCACCGTCTTCGCCGCCACGTTGCGGACGTTCCACCGGAACAGCGCCGCCGGAATCCCGCTCGCCGACGCGTCGTCCTTCACCAGCGGATTCATCGCCTCCAGCCGCGCCGCCACCGGCATCGACGGATCTGTCAGCTCCACCTGCGCCAGCGGGTACGCGGCCTTGAACGCACAGCCGCGGAAACGCGGAAACGCATGGTTCGGCACGCGACAGCCCTCGCCGCCGTCGCCCTCGTAGCACGCCGTGTCGATCGGTCCTTCCAGCAGCCGCGCCGAAACCTTGCCGTCCGCGTCCTCGGCGCGGATCAAAAATCCGCTCGCGACGTCGTTCGCCGTCGGCGTGTTGCCGATCGCGGGCGCGTTGAAAACCGCCCAGTCCACGAGGCCGCCGTTGCCGGCGAGCGAAATCGTGCCCGTGCCGACGCCGCCAATCGGCATCTTCACGCGGCGCAGGAACTCGCCTTCGTAGGTTTTCAAAACGGGCCACGGACCGGCGGCGAAGGAAAACGCCGCCGCGGAAACGCACCCCAACAGCAAAAAAGATTTCGAATTCATGGCGGGATTATACCACGTCGCGCGACGAGCGTGAACAACAGTTTCCATTTTCGTTGCGTCAACGCGCGCAACGTGGTATAATGCGCGCGTTTTTCGTTTGAAGGAGTTAGTGTAGAGATGTCGATAGTGCTCGGTCTGCCCAAAGGCAGTCTTCAGGAATCAACCTTCGCGCTGTTCAAGCGCGCGGGCTTCAACGTGTCGTGTTCGAGCCGCAGCTACGTGCCGTCGATCGACGACCCGGAAATCAAATGCCGCCTGCTGCGTCCACAGGAAATGAGCCGTTACGTTGAGCTCGGGCTTCTTGACGCCGGCATCTGCGGGTGGGACTGGGTGTACGAAAACGGCAGCGACGTGCAGGAGGTATGCGAACTCAACTACTCCAAGGCCACCTCGAATCCGGTTCGCTGGGTGCTCGCCGTTCCGAACGACTCCAAGATCAAGTCCGTCAAGGACCTGCAGGGCAAACGCATCTCCACCGAAGCGGTGGGGTTGGTGAAGCGCTACCTCAAGAAAAACGGCGTCAAGGCCGACGTGGAATTCAGCTGGGGCGCCACCGAAGTGAAAGCGCCCGAGCTCGTCGACGCGATCGTCGACCTCACGGAAACGGGCAGTTCGCTCCGCGCGAACAACCTCCGCATCGTGGACACGATCCTCACCTCCACCACGCGCGTGATCGCGAACAAGAAGGCGTGGAAGGATCCGGCCAAGCGCGCCAAGCTCGAGCAGCTCAAAATGCTGCTCACCGGCGCGCTCGACGCGCAAAAGCGCGTGCTGCTGAAGCTCAACGCGCCGGCGAAGGTGCTCGCGGAGGTCGTGAAGGTGCTGCCCGCGCTCCACGCCCCCACCGTGAACAAGCTGGACGACGAAAACTGGTTCGCCGTGGAAACGGTGGTCGAAGAGCGCCTCGTGCGCGATCTCATCCCGCAGCTCCGCGCCGCCGGCGCCACGGGCATCATCGAACTCGCGCTGAACAAAGTCATCTTCTGACCCGCCTTCGCCGAAAAGGCGGGCAGAGTCAGGTTAAACAACAAAGGAGAAAACAATGGGTTCCATCAAGAAGAAACGCCGGAAAAAAATGTCGAAGCACAAATACGACAAGCGCATGAAAGCCCAGCGCCACAAAAACAAATAAGCGGATCCGTTCCGCTTGGAAAAAGAAACCCGACGCATCCGCGCCGGGTTTCTTTTTTTCGGCAAGCCGATTCAGGCGCCGCAAATGCAAAAAAAAGACCGTCGCTTCCGCGACGGCTTTTTGCCCCGAAGTGGCGGGCTCAGGGAGAATCGAACTCCCCTCTTCGGATCGACAGTCCGAGGTCCTAACCGATGAACGATGAGCCCTTGGGTTCCTTAAAACAGCGCGTATGATACCACGTCGCGACACGGAATGCAAGCAAAATCTTCAAAAAAATTTACTCGGGTGGATTGCCAAACTAAATGCCCATAGGGTATGGGTATTTAGTTTGGCCCACCTGTCTTTTCTTCTTTCTCCGCATTCTCTGCGTCTCTGCGTGATTTTCAACTGACGAGCATAGGATGAGATATGAGTGAAGAAGTGGGAACAGCGGCGGCGCGGCAGGGCGTGGCGGCGCAGCCGGAGTCTGCGCCCTACCGTGCGAGAGCGCGATTGGGGGAGGGGGATCGCCCTCGCGCTCGACCAACCCATCACTTTTTCCGGACGACGAGACGCCAGCACAGGAACCCCAGCACCAGAAACGCCAGCACGGACGCCATGGCCACCGGATCGACGCCCGCAAGCCAAACGGACGTCGGCTCCGATGCGTCGAGCGGTTCGTCCGCGTCGATCACGAGACGCAGCGGATCCCGCACGCGCTTCACGTAGTCCAGGATTTTTTCATCGTAGCGGGGACGCTTTTCGCCCGCCGCCAGCGACGCGGCGTACGCTTCGCCGGGCTTCGCGATGAAGAGCGCGTCGTACGGCGCGTAGAGCAGCGTCGTCGGCAGTTCCGCGTAGCCGAGCGGCGGATTGTCGTTGTCCTCCACTTCCACGCGCAGCGCCTTTTCGCGCCATTCGCCGCCCAACGGCACTTCCAGCCGCGACGACTTCTCGCCCGGCAGGTCGATTGCGTGCACGCCGGCGGATCCGATCTTGCGCCACCCTTCCGGCTTGAGCGCGTACACGTTCACCGTGCGCGAAAAGTTGCGGTCCTTGACGTTGAGCCGCACGGCCGTCACGGGCACGCCGTGCAACGCGAACGAAAAGCGGGTGGTCTTCGCCTTCGCGTCGACTTCCGCGCGGGCGGCGACCGACAGTTCGCCGACGGGCGCCGGTTCGAACGAAACCACCGGCACGCGCTCGGCCACGGACACGCCGTCCACGCGGAACGGACGGTCCTCCACGCCGCGGCGCACGGACCGCGTTTCCAGTTTGCCGCCCGCGCCGGCGCCGAGCGTGCGCTCGAACCGAGCCGCCTCCACCTCCGTGGACGGCTTGGCGAACGTGAGCGTCAGCTTCCCCCGGAACGGAGCGTCGAACGCGAACTCCGTCTTGCGGAAATCGGCGTGTTTCGCGTAGTCGCACAAATCGCCCGTCGCCAACGTGTCGCCGCCGGCGGAAACGGACACCGTCTGCTCGAAGTTCCTGAGCGGCGTGTCCACGCGCATGGACGCGAAACGGGCGACGGGCTTTTCCGCCGCCGGCCACGCCACCTCCACCACGAGCTTGCCGTCCGCCTCGGCGACGCGCTCGACCTTGAGCGCGTGCCACGCGAGCCGCGTCGACGTCTTGCGGATTTCCGCGCGTTTCACCGCGTACGGCACGGCCGCGCCCGACGCGTCGCGGATGCGCAGCCGGTCGGCCAGCGCGCCGGGTTCGCCGGCGCGGAAATGCAGAAACGGTTTCAGTTCGACGGCGGCCACGCATTCTTCGCGCACCTCGCCGACGATCGGCCACGAATCGGCGGCGACCGCCGCCGAAACCGCAAGCGCCACCGCGAAAACCAACGTCGTCCGTTCACGCATCTTCGAACCTCTGCTTGAATTTGAGATACAGGAAGGCGCTGCCCATCAGCAGCACGCCAGCGACGGCGAACAGCACGACGCGCGCGGGAACGGGCAGCCCGGCCGTGTCGACCAGCAGCAGCTTCGCCACGGAAACGCCGGCCAGCGCCAGCCCGCCCACGCGCACCGGCTTGAGACGCCGCGTCACGCCGGCCACGACGCACCCCGCCGCCGTCAACAGCCACGCCAGCGTCACGACGCCGCCCTTGAGCGCGGGCAGGAACGCATGGCCGAAAAGCCGCGCCTCGCCCGTCAGGAACAGGAACGCCACGGCCAGCGACGCGCAGAACAGAGGTCCGCGCAGCCGCCGCCCCACGAGCGCCGCCGCCACGGGCAGGATCCACAGCCGGACGAGCCGCAGCGCGAAGCCGGCGGCGTATCCGTCCGCCGCGGGACGGACCGCGCAATATGCGTGCGCGGCGAACCAGATCCCCGCGACGCCGGCGCACGCGAGCACGAGATGCGCCAGCACGCCCAACAGCTTCTGGCCCGTCCGCGCCGCGGCCTCCGCCGCCGCCACGGCGATGGCGGCCCAGCAGAGGACGCACCAGGGCCGGGAGAAAAGCAGAAACGGCGCGACCGCCAAAAACGCCACCGCGAACACGAGCAGCACGTCCACGGTTTGGCGGTCGGCCCAGCCGCGCCGCACCGCCGACGCGGCGACGGACAGGTACGCGGCCACCAGCGCCAGAAACACCAGCCCCGCCCACTCGGCGGAAAGCGCCGTCCGGAACGCGGTGCACAGCCAGGCGAGAAACGCGCAGGCGTTCAGCGCCAGGCCCGCCCAGGCGATGGCGTTCCCCGCGCGTCCGCGGAAGCGGGAGCCGATCACCACGCTGGCCATGTAGAGCGCGTGCACGAGCGCGAGAAACGCGAAGTTGACGAGCACGGCCGCCTTGCCCGCCGCCGGATGCTTGCACCCCCACGCAGCGCACACGGCGTAGGCGAGCGTCGCCGCCATGAAGTCGAGCGCGGACCACTTGCGGAGGCGCGCCACGAAAAACGCGCCCAGGTTCAGCACCAGCAAGTACGCGTCCAATCCCAACGGGAAACCCGAATCGCGGCCCGCCAGCACGGGCACGAGATAGCCGCCAGCCAAGCCCAACGCCGCGATGTGCGGCGACGGCAGGAACACGGCCATCACGCCGGCGCAAACCGTCACCCCCGCAAGCGCCGCGAACGCGAACGCGGGCGACGCGATCACGGGCGGGTCGAAGAACCGGTGCCCGAGCCCGAATCCGAGATAGAGCGCCACCACGCCCAACGCCGCCAGGGCGTGGCCGATCACGCCGTAGCGCGTGCGCTTCACGAGCGCCGTGCCCGCGGCCGCCAGCGCCGCGCCCCACAGCAGCGTCGAAACGACGCGACCCGTCGGACCCATCCAGCCGCGGTCGACGGAAAGTTTCACGAAACAGACCACGCTGCCCACGAGCAGCGCCACGCCCACGCGCACCAGCCAGCGCGTCGCGAACGCGAATTCGTGCGTCATGCCGGGCGGCGCGAACGTTCCGCGCACCGCCAACCAGTCGCCCACGCGATCCAGCATGAGTTCGACCGCGCTCGGCGGTTCCGGCGCCGGCGGCGGCATCCGCGCCGCGGCGGCAACCGGCTCCGGCTCCGGTGCGGGCGCGGACGGCGGCGCGACGGCGGGCGGTTCCTCGACGGGCGGCGGCGCGGGCGGCGCCTCCGCAAGAAACCGCGCAACCGGCTCCGCGTCGGGCGGCGGCACGCCGCCGGCGACGTCGTCCAGCTTGCGCCGCAACGCGTCGATCTGGTCGCGCAACGCGCCGAG
>JAKSOX010000090.1 GCA_024405335.1 Kiritimatiellia bacterium | reverse complement strand
TCGCGCAGCTTGAGGAACGCGGGCTGCCCCACGAACACGCCCTTCACGCTCTGGCGCATGGCGCCGTCCATGAACGTGATCACGCCGGAGGAAACGATGTGGGCCGAAGCGCCGAGCGGATTGTTGAGCTTGCCGGACTCGGTGTTCATGTCGATGTACACGCAGGCGACGTCCTCCTGGCCGTGCACCGTGAGCTTGCCGTCGTTCGGCTGGCTGTCTTCCGCCGTGGTCTGCACGGACGCGAGGAAGTCGCCGTCGCCCTTGCCGAAGGGCTTGAGTTCGACGCGCTCCTTGTCTCCGCACGGGCTCGTGATGTCCACGTAGCTCTTTTCGCCGATCTGCATGAGCACGGCGAGGTCCTTGTCGTGCACGTGCACGAACACGCGCTGGCCGGCCTCGGCGAGCACCACTTCGTTCGTGCCGGTGTCCGGAACGGCCGTGCCCACCATCAGGAAGGCCTCCGTCGCGCGCGTCCACCGCTTCGCGTCGAAGTGGATCTGTCCGATGAGGAAGAACGCGTCGTTCGAGAAGTCGCTCGTGGGGTAGTCCTGCGTGAGGCGGCGCAGCTGCATCACCGCTTCGCCCGCTTCGCCCTTGGCGAGGAAGAGCTGGCCCTGCAGCAGCATCGCCTCGGCGCGGACTTCGCCGTCCTTGGACTTCTGCGCGCCGCGCAGCTCCTGGCCGGCGCGGTCGAAGGTGCGCTTGTCGAGGAAGTGGCGGCCGAGCTCGAGCTTGGCGACGTACTGCGCCTGCGAATCGGGGTACATGCGCGAAACGGCTTCCAGCATGCCCACGGCGCGGTCGTTTTCGTCCTCTTTGAACAACGCGAGCGCGCTTTTCACCATGCGCTGCGCGCGCTGCTCGATCTGCTCGGGCGTGAGCCCCTGTTTCTGGTTTTTGTCGCCTTTCCCGCCTGCGGCGGAAGCCGGGGCGGCCACGAGGACGGACGTCCCTGCGACGAGAACAAACGCGGCAACGGCCAGTTTGATGGTTTTCATGAAACGTACTCCTTTACCTGAGAGTGTTGGTCATGGCGCCGCCGGTGGCGATGCCCAAACGTTCGAGGGCCTGGTGGGCGGCCGAAGATTCGCCGCACTGTTTCCATTCCGGCTGTGAAAGCAAACGGCGGTAGAGCGCGATGGCCGTGTCCTTTTCGCCGTCCTCCTCGCGGTACCGCGCCTGCGTGAGCACGCTGGCCGGCGCGTCCTTCGGGAAGAACATGATTTCGTTCAGCATGGCGTAGCTCTTGCCCTTGCTGCCGATGCGACGGTACACCCGCGACAGGCGCCACAGCGTGCGCGGCGGATCGGAGATGTCGTTGAGCAGCTTGATTTCGTCCTCGAACTTGCCCAGGTTCTCCAGACAGTCGACCTTCTGCCACTTGAAGCCGGACACTTCGTCCGCGGTGAGCCCCTTGAGCGCGAGCAGCTGTTCCAGCAGGTCGAGCATCTCCTTCCAGCGGCGCTGGCGCGATTCGATGCCGTAGCAGTAGAGCAGACGCTCCTTCTGGTCCGGAATCATGGTGGCGACGATGCGCGCCGTGGCGAAGTCGCCCAGGTTCATGAGCGCTTCGGCGATGACTTTGAGGCGCGCGAGCACGCGCTTTTTGTCCGAATCCTTCTGGACCTCGGCGATGAGCTTGTCGAAGCGGGCCTTGATCTGCTCCTTCGTTTCGATCATGTACCACGCCTTGAACAGCATCATGTCGAAGTCGAACTTGCGGTTGCAGGCCAGGAAGATCGGGCCCTTGCTCTGGCCCCAGGAAAGATACGACGAGAAGAACTTCTTCATCTTCTCCGCCGCCGCCTTCTCCTTGCCCTTTTCCTTGCGCATGAAGTACGACCACGTGCCGGACCCGCGGTTGCCGTATTCGCCCATCGCCCAGTTGAACTGCCCGATGATCGCGTTCGCCATCTTGGACGTCGCCTTTTCGTCGATGCCGTCGAACAGCATTTCCTCGAGCCGCTGGAAGTCGCCGCTCACGAAGCAGAGGAAGCGGAACATGTTCTTCGCCGACTGCACCTCCTGCCAGGCGTTTTTGTGGAACTCGCGCGTCTTGATCACCTTGTTCCAGTAGTCGCCGGCCTCGTCCTCTTCGCAGGCGTTGAACAGGCGGCCGGCCTTGTTCATGTACGCTTCGGCCATCAGCGGGTGCTTCATGGCGAGAGGCCGCTCGTCTTCCACCATTTCGTCGATGATCGCGTTTCCGGCGCGCGTGTCGCCCATGCCGAGCTTGACGCGGGCGATGTGCCACTTGGCGGCCACGGCCGATTCGATTTCGTCCGGATAGAGGTCGAGCACCTCGTTGTACGTCTTGATCGCCTCGTTGCGGTCGCGGGCGCGGTCGTAGGAATAGCCCTGCATGAACACCACGGCGGCGAGCAGGGGTTCGGAAAACTCCTCGCTCTCGCTCATGATCTGGACCTTGCGCCATTCCGCCGCCGCGCCGCGGTAGAGCGGCACCAGGTCGCGCACCGGCTTGCCGGAGCGCTCGGCGTCCTCGGCGATTTTGAAGATCTTCACCGCGCGGTCGACGCCGGCGCGAAGATTGAAGTCGAGGTCCTTGTAGACGCTGGAGGGAACGCCCCAGGTCCACTCGCTGCGCGCCCAGGCGCCCGCCGCGGCGATCGCGGCGAGGCCGGCCAGAGCCGTCTTCAAAAAGGAGTTCTTAGCCATCGCCCGTTAATCCTCCAGATCCTTGAAGGTGCGCGCTTCCTGCAGCAGCAGGCCACGGGCGCGGCGGGCCCATTCCGTTTCCGGGTACTCGAGCACCGTGCGCTTGAGGTACAGGTAGGAAGCCGGATAGTCGCCCGCGCGCAGCGACGCGTCGCCGGCCCAGTACAGCGCCTGGCCGCGCTGGTCGGGCGTCGTCGTCTCGCGGTATTCCTCGGCCATTTTGTTGAACGCCTTCACGGCGCGCTTGTAGAAGCCCGTCACGTCCGGCGGCGTGCGGCCCTTCTTCTTCTTCGCCTGCTCGGCGGCGTATTCGCCCTGCTTCACGAAACACGCGCCGGACATGAACAGCGCGCGCGCCGCCTTGTTGTGCTGCGGGAAGCGGCGCTGGAAGTTCTCGTAGATGCGCGCCGCCACGTCGTAGCGCTTCTCCTGCTTGTAGTAGTAGTTCGCCAGCCGGATCGTCGCGTCGCCCACGAGGTCGGAGTCCGGATAGAGGTACGTCATCTTCACGTACTCTTCCGAGCTGCGCGGATAGTCGCCGAGCATCTCGAGGCAGAAGGCCTTGTGGTACTGGGCGCGGGCCGCGTACTCGCCGTCCGGCCAGATCGACAGCATCGTCGAGAAGCGCGCGAGGGCTTCCGTGTAGAGCGGACGGGCCCCTTCCACGTTCTTGAGCTCCTTCTGCTCGTTCGCGAGTTCCTGGTAGAGGTTCGCGAGCAGGAATTCGCCCTGCATCACGTGCGAACTGTTGGGATAGTTGCGCAACGCCTCCTCGAGGATGAACTTGCCTTCGGCGATCACCTCGGCCGAACGCTCCTTCTGCTTGAGGCGGCGGAACTCCTTGGCCTGCTCGAAGAGGCATTCCGCCAGGCGGAACTGCACCAGCACGCCCGCGTCAGCGTCGCGGAAACGCTTGGAGAACATGCGCACCGAGCCGTCCGCGCCGCGGTGGACGATGCCCGTGGCGCAGAGCGTGAGCGGGCTCGGCGTGCCGGGAAGCGTGTTCTCGTCCACGTAGGTGAACTGGATGTTGTCGCCGTACTTCACCGCGAAGCGGTCTTCGTTCGTGACGCTCGCCGCCTCGCCGGCGCGCACCACGCCGCCGGTCACGATGTCCGGCACCACTTCGCCGGGCCCGAGGATCACGGGACGCACCATGCCCGTGAACACGCCGGAGTGCGGCATCGTTTCGGACAGGATGAGTTTGCGCTTGGCGTTCGAACGCAACGCCTTCACCTCCGCCACGATCTGGTCGGGCTGGTCGGTGAGGTCGCGGTCGGCGTCTTCGACGCGCAGGAAGAAGCGCTCGCCCACGTGCGCGGCGTTGCGCTCGGCGTTCCAGGTGGAGTCCATCAGGCCCATCGAAGCGTCGGACACGAGCTTGAGCGTCTTCTCGATCACGGGCTTGCCCTCTTCGTCCAGCACGCGCATGCGGATGGTGTCGGAGCCGGTGACGCTGAGCGGACGCGATTCCTCGCGGATCTCGAGGTTCGGATCGAGCTGGCCGAGGCACAGGTTGAGCGTGCCGTTGAAGCTGCCGGCCGCCTTGGCCTCTTCGCCCGATTCGCCGCCGCGGGTGAGCTTCACGCCGCCGAACGACGCGCCGACGCCGAGCGTCACGACGACGCCTTCCGGATCGCGCCCGTCGGCCTCGGCGGACGCGAGTTCGCTGCCGGCCACGAGTTCGACCTTGATCGCGGACGCCTCGTGGCGGGCGCGGCACGGATCGTTCACGCGCATGATCACGGGGCAGGACACGTTCACGGGAATCTCGTCGTCGCCCTCCACCGTCTCGCGATCCATCGGCGCGGCCGTGACGTTGTCGCGGTAGAGCACCTTCACCTGCTCGTTGCCGGGACGGCGGCGGATGAGCGCCAGACGCGCCATCGCGTCGGACGAATGGTCTTCGACCTTCTCCTTCGTGCAGTCGAAGAGCGTGAGTTTCGGCTTGGTGGGACGGCAGCTCTGCACCGTGGAGACGCGCAGGAACGGCACGCCGGGATCGGTGTTTTCGCGGTCGTCGTAGGAAACTTCGAGAAGGTCGTCCTTCTTCAGCTTGAGCGCCTTCGGATGGGCGTGTTCGTCCGTCTCGAGCGCCGTGCGGACAAGACCCATGAAGCGGCCGGTGTGGACGCCTTCCGTGTCGCCGGCGACGCCCATGTTGGCGAAGCCCTTCGTCTGCTCGAGCAGCATCAGGCGCTTCTTGGTGCCGGAACGCGAGGTGATCGTGATCGGCACCTTGTCCGCCTCTTCGGAGATGTCGCAGTCGGGATCGTCCACCACCACAAGCAGACTGTCGCCGGGCATGAAGCGGTACGCGCTGTAGAGCGAACTCACGTTGCCGCGGCCGGTGTCCTTCACCGATTCGAAGTAGAAGCCCACCTTCGCGTTGTTGAAGGAGGAGTTGAGCCCGCGCGTCAGAATGCGCTTCTGCCCGGAGCTCGTGCGCTCGTCCACGTAGCTCACGCTGATGTTGTCGCCGGGCGCGACTTCAAGCGTGTCGTTCTGCTGCGCGTCGGAGAAGTCGGATCCCGTCGGGATCACCACCTTGCCTTCGTTGTCCGTGATCTGGAGCTTGAACACCTCCACGCCCGGACCCGTGCGGTCGGCGAATTCCCAACGCAGCGTGCGCAGGCGGATGGGCTTCTTGAACTTCGCCTCGTAGCCCTCCTTCGTGCGGACGATTTCGGCCTTGTCCTCGAGGAACTCCGTGATCATCGGATGCTTCTCGGCGTCGAACCAGTCCATCGGCACCGGGCGCGCCTCTTCGGAGTAGGGCTCCCAAAGCACGTCGAAGCCGTCCGCGCCGGAGGTCGAGGTCACGTAAATCTCGAGCAGGTGCACGTCGGGCGTGACCTTCGAGGCGATGATCTTGTCCGCCACGGTCGGACCCTGGCCCTGGAAAATCGACTTGCCGTCCACGTTCACCTGCACCCAAAGGCCGCGGAAGGTGTCGCCCTGCATCTTTTCCGGATTGAGCCGCAGGCGGAGGAAGTCGTGCCCCACGGGCTGCAGGAACGCGCCGCGGAAGTAGGCGACGATCGGCCGGCGGTCGCGCGCGAAGTCGGCGCGGAACGCGATGTTCGTGAGGATCATGCCGCGGCCGGCCTTGGAACCTTCGAAGAGGCCGGAGATTTCGCGCACCGAATGGACGGCCTTGTTCACGCGCGTGTCGAAGCGGCGGAAGCCCGCGCGGCGGCCGGCTTCCTGCTTGGGCAGCTGGCCGAGCAGCATCGTCTCGTCGCCGAGACGGCCCACCAGCTTGATCGAACGGATTTCCTCCGGCGCCGCCATCTTGATCACCGCGTTGGAAACGAGGTGGGACGCCATCGTGTCCACCGCGATCCACTTGCCGGGCTGCGAGTCCATCAAGCTCTTCCAGTGGCCGGACTTCGTGTCGTTGATCACGTCGCCGGGATTGAAGCCGGCGGCCGTGTCGGACGCGAACGCGCGCGGCGGCGGCAGCGAGGTGTCCACCTTGCCGCGGAACACGCCCGTGAACGGCTCCACTTCGTCAAGCCGCAGGGACGGCAGGCGGTCGCCCGAGCTCGTCTTCACCTCCACGTTCACGAAGCTGCCCTCGCCGCGCGAACGGTCCTTGTCGCTCACCACCACGTACAGCGGGTTGCCGGGACGCAGCGTGGACGAAAGCGCCTTCGATTCGCCGCCGTCGAGCTGGTTTTCGACGTCCTTCTTGACCTGCTTTTCCTCCACGCGCGGCGCGCCAGTGCCGATCGCGAGCTTGCCGTCGTCCACGACGCGCAGCACTTTCGGCGTGTTCTGCGGCAGGCCGCGGAGCTTGAGGAATTCCGGCTCGATCACGTAGCTCGCCACGTCGTTGCCGCGCACTTCGAGCATCAGGTTGGAAACCACGGCTTCGCCGAGCTTCACGTCGATCGTGCCCTTGAAGAGGTTGGGGTCGCGCGCCGACGGATAAAGGAGGATGCGCTCGCGGTCCATGCCCGGCGAGGTGGTGATGATCACCGGAATCGAAGCGCCGCCGCCCGCGACGGAAAGGTTGCGGTCCTGCACCGTGACGGTGAGCTGCTGGCCCGGGCGGATCACCGTGCGGTCGGCGAGGTCGCCGATCAGCACGTCCGTTTCGTCGACTTCGGAGTTCGTCGCCAGCTTCCACTGGCCGTGGAGGAAGCGCGCCTCCGTGTGCGTGAAGTCGATCTCGAACACCTTGCGGATCTGCTTGATCGTCTCGGGGAAGTCCTTGCGGTCGAACGCGATGCGCGCGAGGAAGTAGTGCGCCTGCGCCTGGATTTCCGGCTCGGGCTGGCTGAGCCAGTATTCGATCGTCTGCTCCGCGCCGGAGATGTTGCCCGTGTCGATCATGAGATCCACGGAGCGGAACATCGCCTTGCGGCCGGAAGGCGTGGCGGAATAGCTCTGCGAGTTGCGGATGGACTGGTATTCGAGCTTCGCCGCCTCGAAGTTCTGCTGGTCGCGGTAGGATTCGGCGCGGCAGAGAATCGCCGCCGCCGCCAGCGTCGCCGGAATCTTCGCTTCGTTCAACAGCAACGTCGTGGCGATGTTGCGCGCCTTGATGAGCAGTTCGTCGTCCGTGCCGCGCTCGAGGCGGAGCTGCTCGATGCCCCAGCCCACGAAGTCGGGCGGCAGGTTCGGCGCCTCGCGCTCGAAGGTGGCGAGGTTTTGCTTCGCCATCAGCAGTTCGTGCGCCCGCTCGAGGTTGTTGCGGTTGTATTCGTCGGCCGCGACGTACAGCGGATACGCCGGATCCTTCTCGCCCACGGGATAGATGCCGGGGAGTTTCGTGGCCGCCTCCGCGCGGTACTTCGCGCAGGTGGTCTGGATCCATCCTTCGCCGTAGCCGGGCGTAAGGCCGGTCACGACGAGGTAGAGCGGCTGCCAGCGGCCGAACTTCTTGCAGTCCGACAACCGCGCCGCCAGCGCGTTCGCGCCGCCGGATCGCCAATTGTGGAAGTAGCGGCCCATGTCATAGGCGACCTTCACCATGTCCACCTGGTTGGACGCCGCGAAGGCGCGGTCGAACACGTTC
>JAKSOX010000009.1 GCA_024405335.1 Kiritimatiellia bacterium | reverse complement strand
CTACGGAGGACTGGTTCGCGGTCGCCGGGCGGTGCGCAAACCCACCCGGCTGAAATCAACGGCGCGTATTATACCACGTTTTCGCGTTTTGTGGCGCGCTCCTCGCAGAGCATGTCGTAGAGATAGACAGCATTTTAGCGAAATGCGCATTCAGGCGACGAAATGCGGCGAGAGGGGGCCGCCCGCGTGCGGCCGCCGATCACGCATTCATGCTTCGCGCGGCGAAGTCGCAGATCCGGTCCACGAACGGCGAATCCGTGATCTGATGGAGAAAATCGCGGCGAAACGCCAGATGGCCGCGTTCGGCGGCGAGTTTGCGCGTGGTGTCGTAGTGGAGACCGGAAACCATCCACCCAACCTGGATGAGCACGAAATCTGCAAGCGACCGGATGTTTTGGTAGTCGACGGGATTGCCGTCCAGAATGGCCTCCACCACCTTCGGATTCGGTTCCGCCGTGGTGGGCAGATTCCAAAACGCCCGGCAGTCGGAGCGCCAATCCGTGGTTGCCACCTGATGTTCGAGCACGCGGAAGATGTCCAATTTGTCCGCATCGCGCACCACGTGCGCGGCGGACAGCGTGACGGGGTCGCCGCACGGCGGCAAATCGCGCCGGTTGTGCCACAGCACGGCGTTCAGAATCGCGTCCCGAACGGACGGATCGCACGCATCGAGCCACCCCTTCTTCCGAACAATGTCGTGCGAAAACACTGCGTGATCCACTGAATCCGAATCGCGGAACGTGTCGTAGCGCTTCAGCTGCTCGTAGCGGCCCGTGTCGTGCAGCCACGCCGCCGCAAGCGACACGCGCGCGAGGTGCGATTCGAAATTCTCGCCGTCGACAACGGCCTTGGCGTTCGCCACCACGAAAGCGGTGTGCTCGCGCTTGAGCTGCATCATTGGCGGCAACTTGCGGTCCGCGTCGCGGTATCCGTCCACGTACGCATCGTACAACGCGCCGAGGCGCGCCAAAAAGCCATCGTCGAAGTCACCGGCCGTCACGTTTTTCGGCCCCTTTTTCCCAACGCGCAAGCGTTTTCAGGATGAAGCGGAAAGTCTTCTCGCGTTCTGACGGCACGAGACCGCACGTCCAAACGACGATGAGATTCCAGCCGAGGTCGGACCACTCCTTCTCGTGGCGGGCGTCGCGTTCGACGTTCCGGCGGAACTTTTCGTTCCAGAACGCGCAGTTCGACTTCGGCGTGGTGGCGTCGGAGCAACCTTCGTGGCGGTGCCAGAAGCAGCCGCGGATTTCGATCAGGGTGCGCAAACGCGGAATGGCGACGTCCGGATGGCCGGGCACGCCCTTCCATTGGCAACGGTACCGGTAGCCGTTCGCGTAGAGCATCCGCCTCACGAGCATCTCCGGCCCCGTGTCGCGGGACCGGATGCGGCTCATCACGCGGCTGCGTTCCGCTTGCGAAAGGCGGTCCATCGCCGCGGCGTCACTTCGTGAAAAGCGCCTGCGGATATTCGCCGGCGTCCACGAGCTTCTGGATTTCGCCCGTGACGAACGGCTTGTCTTCGCGGTAGGTCACGCCGAACCAGTTGGAATCCGTGGGCAACACGGAAACGTCGGCCTTGCCCTCGTGGATGAGTTCGTCCACGACGAACGGAATGTACCACTCCGTCTTGGGCTGACCGCCGTTCTTTTCGAGCCACGCGGGGAAACGGGCTTCGAGCGCCGTGAACAGTTCGGGCGTGAAGCCCCAGAGGTTCATGGAAACGCGCTCCTCTCCCGTGAGTTTCACGGGGTTCGCCGCGTCTTCGCGGTTCTCGGCGCCGCCGGGCACGCGCACGAGTTTCGTCATTTCGGTGACGGAAGAAAGCTTGCCGCCGTCGACCTTGCAAATGCCGCGCGCGACGCTGCCGTTGTCGGAAAGCGTGAGATCGAGTTTGTAGCCGACCATCGCGAAATGGAACTTGCCGTCCGCCACGGCGGGCTGCTGCAGGAACTGCGCGAGTTTCGCGAACGCGTCGCGGCCGTAGAAATCGTCCGCGTTGATGGCGGCGAACGGCTCCTTCACCACGTCGCGGGCGGCGCGGATCGCGTGCGCCGTGCCCCAGGGTTTCGCGCGGCCCTCTGGCACCGTGAACGGCGCGGGCAGGTCGTTCATGTCCTGGAAGCAGTATTCGACGGGCAGGATGCCCTCGTACTTCTTGCCGACCTTTTCCTTGAACTCCGCCTCGAAGTCCTTGCGGATGATGAACACTACTTTGCCGAAGCCGGCGCGCTCGGCGTCGAACACGGAATAGTCGAGAATGGCTTCGCCGGAAGGCCCGACGGGATCGACCTGCTTAAGCCCGCCATAGCGGGATCCCATGCCGGCGGCGAGAACGACGAGTGTAGGTTTCATGGATTGCTCCTTGGTTGTTGTTTGATGGATTCAAAAGCGTTGAGGATTTTGCGCGCGACGTCGTCCACGTCGCCGGAGGCGTCGACGACGCGGATGCGGTCCGGTTCGGCGGCGGCCATTTCAAGGAAACCCGTGCGCAGACGCGCGTGGAATGCGTCGCCGGCGGCTTCGATGCGATCCGCCGCCGTGGCCGTGGCCGCTTCGCGCCCGGCGCGGCGCGCCCGGGCCGTTTCCGGCGGCACGTCCAGCAGGAACGTCAAATCGGGCTTGAGGTCTTCCGTGGCGAAGGCGTTCATGAGCCGGATCGCGTCCAGCGGCATGCCGCGTCCGTACCCCTGGTAGGCGAACGTCGAATCGCAGAAGCGGTCGGACACGACCCAGACGCCCTTCGCGAGCGCGGGGCGGATCACGTTCTTGACGAGCTGCGCGCGCGCCGCCAGGAACAGCAGCAGCTCTGCGCGGTCCACGGGAGGGTCTTCGCGTTCGTCCTTGAGGAGACCGCGCACGAGCTCGGAAAGCCGCGTGCCGCCGGGCTCGCGCGTGAGCAGCACCTCGCGCCCTTCCGCGCGAAGCGCGTCCGCGAAGCGGCGGATCTGCGTGGATTTTCCGCAGGCCTCGCCGCCTTCGAAGGTGATGAACTTCCCGGGATACATCTCGGCGCCGTCAGTCGTCCAGCTCGATTTCGGTGCCGTCGTCCGTGGCGTCGAAGGAGACGTCCTTCTTCCTCTCTTCGCCGGCGAGCTTCTTCGTGACCTTGGAGATGCGCGCGACGCATCCTGCCTTGAGGTCTTCCTCTTCCGAGCTGTACATCTTCACCTCTTCGCCGTAGCACGCCTGGGCCGTTTTCCAATCGCCGAGTTCTTCGGCGAGGAAGCCCTGCTGCTTGAGCACGTTGCGGTTGAAGCACTTCTGGCAATCGCAGGTCTTGCGCGCGATGCGGTACATCTGCGCGGCTTTCTTGAGGGCGTTCTTGCGGTCGTCCTCGTCCTTGATGCGGTACGCGAGGGCGCGGTGGGCTTCCGCCTGCTTCAAATAGAGCTGGCCCTTGTTGTGCGCGCAGAGCTTCACGTCTGCGAGCATCTTGTCGGAAAATTCGTTCGCGCGCTTGAACTCGCCGCCGGAATGGTAGGCGTTCACGAGCCGGAAGATGGCGGCGAAACGCTGCTCTTCGCTGGCGCCGGAATTCTTGAGCGCCTGGGCGATGGCCTTGGCGGCTTCGCCGAGCTGCTCGACCGTGAACTCCTCTTCGTACACCTTGTCGGAAAGAAGCACGGACACGCGCTGGAGAAGCAGCTTCGCGCGCTGCGCGCCCTTCATGTCCTTCACCGCGACGGCGTCTTCGATCGTCTTCACGGCCTGGTCGCGCAACAGCATGTAGCTCTGGCAGTTGGCGAGATGCGTGGCGGCCTCGAAACGGACGTCGGGAGCGGTTTCGGGATTGTCGAGCACCTTCTGCCACATGGGCATCGCGAGGTCGTAGCGGTTTTTCTTTTCGTATTCGAGCGCGAGCTTCGACTTGTCCGCCTTGGGGTCGACATTGGCGCCGTAGGTGCACGGCGGCAGTTCGGGGGCGGGCTTGAGCGGCTTGTCCTCCGGCTGCGGACCGACGACCTTGATGAGTTCGATGGCGCGACGCGCGACCTCGCGGCGGAAGGCGTGGAGGTCGATGATGCCTTCGGGGTCCTGCAGATCCATCCAGGCGTAGTGCTGTTTGCCGAGCGCGCGGATCTTGGGATCGTCGGACTTCATGGCCGCCTCGGCGCGCATGCGCAGCAACGAGAGGTAGCGCACGTCGTCGATGGCTTCGCGGTCGCCTTCCCACGCGAGCGTGGAAATCAGCCCGTCGTAGGTGAAGTAGCACATCACGAACTGGCTGTAGCTGCCGCGCCAGTGGTAGTCGTCCCACTGGTTCCAGCGGTTGTAGTTGAAGTCGTATTCGTGGAGACCGTCGAAGTCGGCGTAGTAGTAGCGCAGGCCCTTGACGCGGCGCCACATGTCCGGGCAGGAAGGACCGGAGAACGTGCCGGCGTAGGACACGACGCGGGAAGACCCGCGGTGCCAGTTCCACGCTTCGATGTGGCGGGCGGACGCCGGCGCGTCGTTCATGCCCACGCTCCAGGAAATGTCGGGCGCGATGCCGGAGTCGGTCCACGCCTCGAATCCGTATTTGTGCAGAAGCGCCCAGAACGGATAGCTGCGGCGGTTCAGGTAGGTGCCGCATTCGTCGGCGCTCTGGAAATAGCAGCAGTGGTGTCCGAGATACTGCTCGAGCACGTCGCGCTGGACCTTGAGCATCTCCTCGTACTTGGCGGTCGCCTTCCGGAACTTCTCGGGATTCTGTTCCGGCGGTTCCCACACGGTGCCTTCGAAGCACGCGCACCACACGGGATCGAGGGACGAACCGTTGATGAGCATGTCGCAGTACATGCCGGCCTGGCGCGCCAGGATGAGCGAACGCACCTGCAGATCGTCCGTGGAGTTCTCGCCGAACGTGCCGGGGCCGTTCAGCACGTTGGAGTTGTGTTCCGCGCAGGATTTGTAGATGTTGAACACCTTGCGCTCGGACACGGCGAGGTTCTTGGAATTGGCGAGTTCGCCCGCGAGGGACGGCACGCCCATCCAGGAGTTGATGTAGCGGCGGGACGTGTCGTAGTGCGTGCGCGCCCACGGCAGCACGAACGGATACACCTCGAGTTCGACGGGCACCTTCTGGATTTCCTTGCCGTCTTCCTTCACTGCGAGCGTGCCCTTGTAGAGGCCTGGTTTCGTCGCCGCGGGGACTTTCCAGGTGAACCAGTACTGCTGCCAGCGGTTCGCCTTCAAATCGAACGGCACGAACTTCGGCGCGTCCATCACGGGGTGCAACTCGTGGAGGAAGCGCTTGTCGCCGCCCCAGTGTTTGCGCATGTCCACATATTCCGTGCGATCCGGATAGCTGAAGCGCAGCTTGATCGTGCGCTTGGCGACGTCCTCGTCTTCGACGACGCGGATGAGGTCGTCGTCGTGCAAAATGAGGTCCGGGATGAGCGTGGGCTTGCCCACGTTGCCGGCCCACGACGTTCCCCAACGGCCGTCGGCGCGGTACCACACCTTGACGAGCGCGAAGTCGGCCGCGTCCGCCGAAAGCTTTTCGCCGCCGGGTCCGGTGAGGTCGGACGGCACGAAGTCCACCTTCTTCATGTCCGCCTCCGGGCGCACGCAGAACGAAATCGTTTCGATTTCTCCGCGCGCCGCCGCCAGCGACAGCACGTTCGTCTCCACGCCGCCCGCCGGTTTTTCGTCCGTGGGCAAGTACGGAGCGTCGCCATAGGGATCGACCCACCAAATCGGCAACGCCGCCAACAGAACTGCAAATGCGCTCATGATCAAAACTCCTTGTCGTCAAGTTGAATGTCGTCGCCGTTGTAGTCGGCGTCGGGCGAATCGGGGCTGAGTTCCTTCGAATTGTCCACCTTCTTCACGTACTTCGGCGGTTCCTTGCCGGCGAAGCGGTCCACGAGGTAGTCGCGGCGCAACAGGCCCGTCGCATGGGACAAATAGAACATGCGGCCGAGGTTCTTCAGAATGGCGGCCTTCACGGCGTCGTTCTGCTTGGCGAAGGTCGGCTTGTGCTCCTTGTCGGTCCACACGACTTCCCAGGCGTTCGCGTTCTGGTCCAGCAGCGGCTGGAGCAGGCGCTCGCGGAACATGTTGTCGCTTTCGAAATCGTAGCGGTGGAACGTGGGCTTCTCGGTCTTGGCGAACGGATAGAAGTTTTCGCGCAGGGCCGTCATCCACACTTCGTAGGTGCGGTTGAGTTCCTCCTTGTAGAAACCGGTCATGGTGCCGGTGGATATGCCGGCCGCCAGTTTCATGAAGTAGTCGCCGTGCCCTTTGGGCCACAGCACGCGACCGGCAATGGGCTTCTCGAGATTCGGCGCGCGGTCGATGCCAACGAACCAGACGTCCTGCTTGCCCTTCCGCTGCATCGGCCAATGGCCGTAGAGCGACGCCCAGCTCACGCGCACGGTGGCCGTCCAACCGCCCTCCTTGTTGCCTTTCAGCTCCATTCCTGGACGCGGATTCGGATAGTCGGGACCGTACTCGCCGAGACGCGGCCACGTCTGCACGCGCGGACGGGACACGCCGTAGGCGGACGAATAGGGGCGGAAGCGCTCGTCGATGCCGTAAAGGAAGCTGCCGCGGCCGCGGGCCGGAGCGCGCTCCTTCGTGTGCCAGACGGGATCGAGGTCCACGTGGAAACGGTACGGCAGATAGGCGCCGTTCTTGCCCAGCACGTACACGCGGCAGTCCATGGCGCCGCCGGGACTGGCCCACTGCTTGAGCGCCGGGCCGACGGTCGTCTTGTAGGAAATCGAGAACCCGTTCGCGTCGGCCGAGAACAGCAGCCCGTTGCCGAAGTCCACGGTGGATCCGAGGCGGTCGAGCTTCTTCTGGAACGGCTTTTCCGGCCAATCGCCGTAGGGCTTGAAGTCGGTCGTCTGCGGCTTGATCGGCGCGGACGCCGTGACCGGCAGATCGGCGGGTTTCACCCCCAGCAGCTGTTCGAGGCGCTTCGCGTAGGCCACCGTTTCGAGACGCAACGTGTCGAGGTTTTCCCAACCCGCCGGCATGTACCCGAACCAGTAGGTGACGCGGCGCGATTCGATCCACACCTTGGAATCGGGATGCTTGGCCGCCTTGTCGGAGAGTTCCTTCAGGTAGGAAAGGATGCGCCAGTCCTCCTTGGCTTCCTTGTAAGCCGCCTTGAAGCAATCGGGCACGCTTTTGGACGACGTCACGAAAACCCCGTCCACGCCCGACTGGAACGCCAGGAATCCCACTTCGCGGCGAATGCGGTCGGCGGAAGCTTCGGGGTCGAAGTTGATCGTCTTCAACACGGTGACGCCCAACCCCTTCCACGTGTGCAGCATGTGCGCGGGCGGCGGCGCGTCGAACGCGACGGCCGCAGCCGTCGCGCCCCACTTCTCGAGCGGGCGCGCGTAGTCCGTCAGGTCATGGTCCTCGACCAGCACTTTTTTGCCCGACGCCGCCAATTCGGCGACCTTTTCGGGCGTTGCGTCTTTCACGTACGTGAAATCGCCCGGCTTTGACGGCGAAAGCGCCAAAAGCCCCGCGGCGGCAAACAGTAACAGATTCATCGTGCTCCTTTCTATACGTCTATCTTGATGATTTTGCGAATGATAAGCCAACCCAAAATGACCAACGCGCCGGCGATGGCGACGCACGCGATTCCCTTGAGGGACAGCAAAAACGGAATCATGATGTCCGGCTTCAAAACGGCCATGGCCGTGCCCAGCAACAGCGGCATGCACGACACGATGATGCCCTGCATGCGCCCTTGCGCGGTGAGCGTCTTCACGCGGCGCTCGATGCGCATCCGGCCGCGGATCGTCTCGGAAATGCGGTCGAAGATCTCGGTGAGGTTGCCGCCCGTCTTGCGGGCGATGTCGATCGACGTCACCACCAGCGTCAAATCGTCCGACCCGATGCGGCGGTCCATCGACGCCAGCGCTTCGTCGAAGCTCATGCCCACGCGCAACTGCTGCAGCAGCACGTTGAACTCCTGGCTGATCGGATTTTCCCCGTTCTCCACCACGCTCTCGAACGCCTGGTTGATCGAGAAGCCCGCGCGCAGCGCGTTGGACATCGTGCCCAGCGATTCGACGAGCTGGAGATTGAACTTGGAGCGGCGGCGCGCGCGGAGCAGCCCCGCGTACCGTCGCGGCAGCGAAAACGCGAACGCGCCCGCGCCGAGTCCGAGCGATATTCCGGCGATCGTCGACAGCGGATTCGTGAAGCTGAACAGCGGGATGAAGAACAGGAAGAACGCCGCCATCGCCCCGATGCGCCCGAGATTGGACAGCTTCTGCGGCGACACGAACATGAACACGTCGGCGAACTCGCGGCTCGCCTGCTGGCCCATGTCGCTGGCGTAGTTTTCGGACCCCTCCTGGATGGCGCTCACGAAGAGCCACGCGAACCCGAGGAAGGTCGCGGCGGCCGCGCCGATGGCGCCGTAATATAGATACGCGAGAGGCATCACTGGGCGGTGCGCTGGAGCAGCACGTCTTCGCGGCAGTTCGGATCGAACATCTTCGGATCGAGATACAGGCCGCGGCTCTTGAGGTTTTCGTAGAAAGTGGGCACGGCGCCGGTCGGCTTGAACTCGCCGATGATCTTGCCCGTCTCGGAAACGCCCGTCTGACGGAACGAGAAGATGTCCTGCATCACGATCTGCTGGCCTTCGAGGCCGGTCACTTCGGAAATGGCCGTGACTTTGCGCGAACCGTCCGACATGCGGGACTCGTGGATGATCACGTCCACGGCGCTCGCGATCTGCTCGCGGATGGCGCGGGACGGCAGTTCCATGCCGCTCATCAGCACCATCGTCTCGAGACGGCTCACCACGTCGCGCGGCGAGTTGGCGTGCACGGTGGTGAGCGATCCGTCGTGGCCGGTGTTCATGGCCTGGAGCATGTCCAGCGCTTCGCCGCCGCGGCATTCGCCCACGATGATGCGGTCCGGACGCATGCGGAGGCAGTTCTTCACGAGATCGCGGATCGTCACGGCGCCGCGCCCTTCCACGTTCGGCGGACGCGACTCGAGCCGCACCACGTGCGGCTGCACGAGTTTCAGTTCGGCCGCGTCTTCCACGGTCACGATGCGTTCGCCCGGCGGAATGAAGCAGGACAACAGGTTCAGCAGCGTCGTTTTGCCGGAGCCCGTGCCGCCGGCCACGACCACGTTCTTGCGGAGCATCACGCACGCCTTCATGAATTCGGCGGCGTTGCGGTTCCACGTGCCGTAGTTGATGAAGTCCTCGACCGTGAGTTTCTTCTTGGCGAACTTCCGGATCGTGATCGTGGGACCGGAAAGCGCCAACGGCGGAATGATCGCGTTCACGCGGCTGCCATCCGCCAAACGGGCGTCCACGTACGGCTGCGACTCGTCGATGCGGCGGCCGATCGGCGACACGATGCGTTCGATCACGGAAAGGACGCTCGCGTCGTCCGTGAACTGCAGATCCGTGAGCTGCAATCTGCCGCCGCGTTCGATGTACACCTGGTCCGGCCCGTTCACCATGATTTCGGTGACGGCTTCGTCGGCCAGCAGGTCCTCGAGCGGACCGAGCTTCAGCGCCTCGTTGAACACGTCCTGCTCGACGCGTGCCGCGTCGATGCCGCGAGGCAGCTTGCCGTTGCGCTTCACTTCTTCGACGATTTCGTGGATCTTCGCCCGCGCCTGCTTTTCCAGGCCTTCGCGGTCCACCCCAGCCACCGTCAACCGTTTCAAGTCGAGGCGCGTGATCAGTTCGCCCTGTATCTGCTCGCACACCTGGCGGCGGATTTCGGCCATCGGGTCGCGCTTGCGGACCGCTTCCGGTTCGGGTTCCGGCACGGTCGCGACGGGCGCGGGGGCGGGAGCAGGCGTCGCGGCGGCTTCGGGCTCGGCCTCTGCCCCCTCTTCGCCGTCCTCGTATTCCGCCGGCGTCACGCGGAACACGCAGTTGCCGATCTGCACCACGGCGTCGGGCGAAAGCGCCGTCACCCCGTCGATGCGCACGCCGTTCACGTACGTGCCGTTGGCGCTGCGCAGATCTTCGACGCTCACCGCGCCGTTGCGGATCATGAGCAGCGCATGGCGCTCGGACACTTCCGCGTAGGGAAGCACGATCTTGGCCGCGCGGCCGCGGCCGATGATGTAGGTGCCGTCCGGAATGGAGCGGCTCGTGGGCGCGGATTCGCCCGGCTTGAGAAGCGTGAGAACCATCAGCGTGACATCTCCATTTGGCGTTTGGCGTTCAGATCGCGGATTTCGCCCTTGATTTTTTCGTAGTTGACTTCGGGCAGATCCTTCTCGTAGGAGGTGTCGCTGCGGTTGCGCAGCGTCAGCACGAGACTGCCGCGCATCTGCTCGGTGAACACCAGCATTTCGGCTTCGCGGGGCGTGACCAGCAGCGTCACCGTGGAATAGCCGTTCTGCGAGCCGGAAGTCCCGAACGTCTGGCGGATTTGCGCCTTGGCCGTTTCCTTGCCGGTGGCCAGCACGAGCACGTTCTGGAGGATGGTCAACGTCGTCACCTCTCCCTGTTCGCGGCGTCCGCCCGCGCCGGGGAAGGAGAACGACCCGATCACGTCCACGTGGTCGTTTGGCTTCACCATGCCGGCAACCGTGGCGGCGCCGGAACAGTTGATCGAAATCGCGCGTTTGCCCTTTTTGACGTCCGCCGACAATCCGCCATCGCGCGGATCGCCGCCCTCCAGGTCCGCCCAGAACACGATTTCGCCCACGCCATGGCCGATCAGAATGCGGCGGCCCACCACGTCCGAAAGGTTCTCCTCCGTGAGCGCCTGGCCGCGCAGACCGGTCGCCGGCACTTTTTTGAGCCCGAGGTCGGATTTCTGGATCACGGTGCCGCTCGGCACGTTCTTGCCGTAGCACAGCACTTCCATGGTGCCGTGGCGCTGCAGGAACTTCTGCTTCATCATCGCGACTTCCGCCTCTTTGGCGGACAAATACGCGCGCGTCAGGATGGCGGCCAGCAGACCCACCACCACGGATATCAACAAAACGATTTTCTGCTTCATGCCGGTTTCCTCCACCATGCGAGATATTCGACGTTGCCTTTGTCCTTGCCGCGAATCGGCGATTCGACGACGCCCAACAATTCCAAGCGCAGCTCGTCCCGGCCGAACGCCGACACGTCGTCCAGAACGCGCGCGCGCACTTCCGGATCCTTCACGACGCCGCCGGGCGCGGCGCCGCGTCCCGCCTCGAATTGCGGCTTCACGAGCGACACCATTTCGCCGCCGGGTTCGAGCACGTCCGCCATCGGCGGCAAAATGAGCTTGAGCGATATGAAACTCACGTCCGTCACCGCGCGGCTCGGGCGCTCGGGCAAATCGGCAGGCGTCATGTAGCGGGCGTTGAAGTTCTCCTTGGACCACACCCGCGGATCGCTGCGGAGCTTCCACGCCAGCTGGTTCGTGCCCACGTCCACCGCCATCACGCGCTTCGCGCCGTGCTGAAGCATGCAATCGGTGAATCCGCCCGTGGAACTGCCCACGTCCAGGCACACGCGGCCTTCGACGGTCCACTCCGGAAAAGCGGAGAACGCCCCTTCCAGCTTTTCGCCGCCGCGCGAAACGAAACGCGGCGGCGCCTCGACTTCGAGCGACGCCGTTTCGTCGACCAGCTCGGACGGCTTCTCGGCGCCGCGCCCGTCGACGCGCACCTGCCCCGCCATCACCAGTTTTTGGGCGATGGTGCGCGACTCCGCGAGTCCGCGTTCGTGCAGGAGCTGGTCGACGCGCTTTTTCATGGCTGCTCGATCGGTTTCACCTCGCGGATGCCGTCGCGGCGGAAATCGCGCGTCACGCCTTCTTTCACCTCGAGGCGGATCAAATCGGGCGTGGCCGTGACGAGCACGCCGGAATAAGTGCCGCCCTGCGTCACCACGATCGTGTCGGGCGTGAACACGCGCTTGAGCTTGAACACGACGGAAGCCGACTTCTTGGCCTCGACCACCACCTTGCGCGAGGCCTCGCGATGCCCGTACAAGTTCGCCACCACCGTGTGCTCGCCCGCCTCGACCTTGTCGATCGTGAACGTGTCGGACTTGTTGGCGGTGATCGTCTTAGTGAGCGTCGTGCCCACGGGTTTGCCGTCCAGCATAATCTTCGCGCCCGGCGGCGTCGTGACGACTTCGATGCGCCCCAAAATCGATTCGAACACGAATTCCTCGGTTGACGAACTGCCGTTGGAAAGCGTCAACGAACGCGCCTGCGTGGCGTAGCCGGGCAACTCCAGACGCAGCGTGTGCAGACCCGAGGACACGTCCTTGATTTCGAGCGGCGTCTTGCCTTTGTAGTCGTCGTCCAGCAGCACGCGGGCGTTTTCCGGCGTGGACACCACCTTGATGGTCGAGGGCAAGCCGCGCAGCTTGAACGCCAACGTGTCCGTCATTCCCGGCACGACGCGCAAATCGCGTTTTTCGGAGTTGTAGCCGTCGAGCCGCAACTCGAGCGAAACGTTGCCCTTGGGCACGTTTTCCAGCGTCATCGGCGTGCGCCCACGCGAAATGCCGTTCACCAGCACTTCGGCGCCGGAGGGTTCGGAGGAAACCGTGAGCACGCCCGAATCGAGCGTGAGCTTCTCTTCGCGCACGACGGGAGTCCGCCCGTCGAGCGCGACGTCGATGCGCTTGGTCTGGTAGCCGGGCCGGCAGATTTCGAACGAATGCGTTTCGTCCGTCGGCAACGTGGTCAACAACAACGGCGTGGAACCGATCGACGTGCCGTTCTGCTGCACTTCGGACCCCGCGGGGTCGGACTTTACGAGCAACAAACCCGTTTCGCGCGTCAATTCGAAATCCTTGCGGAGGAACTCGCTTTCGCCGATCGTGAAGAATTCGTCCACGCAACGGCAACCGGGCGCTTCCAGATGCAACAGATGCCGCCCGGGCTTGAGGTCGAACACGTTGAGGACGCCGTTGGCGACCGTGCCGCGCGATTCGCCGTCCACCACCACGCGGGTCGTCTCGGGTCGCGCCGTCACGTCCAGACGCGCCGGCGGCTGCGGCGCCGCGAACGCGGCGGCGAACGAAGCCAACGCCAACATCAACGGAAACGCGCGCATCACCGGCCCCCTTTCTTGCCGCGGCCCTTCTCCTTGAGCCGGGCTTCGACGTCGAGCAATTTGGCGGACGCCTCCTGGTAGCGGGAGTCCTTGGAATCGGGAATGGCGTCGCAAAGCACGCGCAACGCCTGTTTCGCGGTGGGCCAATCGCTCAAATTGATGGCGCGATCGGCCTCGAACCGGCGCTCCTTGTAGTAGTTCTCCAACTCGGCGCGCGCCTTGTCGCGCTTTTCCAGAAGCGCGTCGAAATTGTCCGGCTTCGGATTGACCGTGTCCAAATAGAATATCGCCTCTTCGTAGCTCTTGAGTGCCAGGAACCTGTTGCCGTAGGCGACGTCGCGCTCGTCCCATTTCGCGTCGGCCGAACGCTCGGATTCGCCGCTCATCGCCACCAGATCGTCGGCGGAATAGCTGATGGCCCAAATGCCCAGCTCGTTCTTGGAGAACGTCTCCAGGCGCGTGAGCACGTCCTTCAGCGCTTCCGGCGGCTGCGTGTTTTCTACCGACGTGGTGAACACGGAAGAACCGCGGATGATCTTGACCCTCCAGCTCTTGAGTTCGCCCGGACGGGGCGCGACGCCGGAATACTCGCGGTCGAGCCGGTAGATGGCGCTCGCGGAGAAAATGCGCTCGAGCTGCTCGCGCGCGTCCGGCGTGAGCGGTTGCGATTTGCGCACGTGGCGGTCGTTGACGGGCACGTCGTCCAGCTCGACGCTCATCACGCCCTTCGCGTCGAACGCGAGCGCGTACCGCAAAATGCCATCGGTCGACGCCACGACTTTTTCGTACTCGACGAACGACAGCCGCGGCGTCTCCACCGCGCGGGTCGCCGCCGCCTCGGGCGCTTCGGCCGCCTCGCGGGGCGCCAGCAGAACCGCCACCGTCGAACCGGCGAGCGTCAACACCACCACCAGCCAAAGAATCAAACGGACGACGGACGTGCGGCGCGACGCTTCGGAACCGCCGGACGATCCGCCGGCGGAAAACCCGAGATCCACCGCCGCTTCGGCGCCTTCAGGATAGACGACCTGCAAAACGGATCCGCCGGCCTGCACGGAATCGCCGACCTGCAACGCCTTGGAATCGGTGCCCAACTCTTCGCCGTTCACGCTGGTGCCGTTCGCGCTCGCCAAATCCGTGACCCAGACGACGCCGTCGCGCAACTCGAACAGACACTGGTTGCGCGAAAGCGCAGGATCGGCGATGGCGATTTCGCACGACGAAGAACGCCCCAAACGCAAACCGGCGTCGCCAACGGAAAAACGCTTGCCGGCGAGAGGACCTTCTTTCACCAGCAGTTCCGGAACGACCGTTTTCTTTTCTTTTTCTGCTTCCATGTCTCGACCCATCGACGTTGCAAACTCAGAACACGGCGCTTGACGCGCTCATGAGCACCGGCCCCAGCAAAACAAGAAACACCGCCGGGAAAATGCACAGCATCAAAGGCCCCAGCATCTTGACGGGCGCTTCGTTCGCCAGCTTCTCCGCGCGGTCGAACCGGCGGGAACGGAGCTGATCCGACTGGATGCGCAAAATGGCGCCGATCGGCACGCCCAGCTCGTCCGCCTGGATGAGCGCGAACGCCACGCTCTTCAAATCCGGCTGGCGCACGCGGTCGGACATGTTGCGCAGCGCCACGCGGCGCGGCGTGCCCACCTGGATTTCGCGCGTCATGCGGATGAGCTCTTCGTTGAGAGGATCGAGCTTGCGCCGCTCGCAGTTGCGCTGCAGCGCGCTCATGAAATCCATGCCCGCTTCGACCGACAGCGTGAGCAGGTCCAGCACGAACGGCAACGCCTTCATGATGGCGAAGTGGCGCGCCTTGAGCGCCCCGCGCAGCCACATCAGCGGATAGGCGTAGAAATACAACACGCCCATCATGGCCAGCATCCCGCGCTTTTCCTCGATGAACGATCCGGGCATCGCCGTGGACAGCACCGTGATGAAAAGCGCCCAGCAAATGCCGCACACGAACGGCGTCAAAAACTTGAGCGCCAAAAACTCCCACCCGGCCAGCAGCCCTTCAAGCCCGGCGGAAACGATCATCTGGTCCGCCAGCGTCCGCGATTTGTCGAACGACGCGCGCATGACCATCCCCTTGAGGTTCGGAGCCAACGGCAGCAGCAGACGAAACAGAATCGGAATCTTGCGTTCCTGCCGCCGCCCGTCCGCCAGCGTCACGTAGGTGATTTCGCGCGCGACCGACGAAACGTAGGCCGCCAGAAGACCGGCAGCCAACGCCCAACAGGCCATCACCCCTATTTGCAGCAAACTCATAAATCATGGTGGGACAGGGGAGACTCGAACCCCCAACCTGAAGTTTAGGAAACTTCCGCTCTGTCCAGTTGAGCTACTGTCCCATTGGCGCGCATTATACCAAAAATAATCAAAAGATGAAACGCAAATTTTCCGCTTGCGTCGGCAGGTTGTTTTTGCTATACTCCGCTCCGTTTTCTTTTGGGGCTATTAGCTCAGTTGGTTAGAGCGCTTCCTTGACATGGAAGAGGTCAGTAGTTCGAATCTACTATAGCCCACCAGTCGCCTGCGATCAGGGATCCACTGCGACTTTGGTGCCAGGTTTGCACATCGCCAGCAAACGCGCGGCGTTCCAATTTGCCAACCGGAAGCATCCGTGCGACCCCGTGTACCCTATCGATTCCGGACGCGGCGTGCCGTGAATGCCGTAGCCGGGAAGGTTCAACCCCATCCACGCGACGCCGACTGGACAGTTCTCCCCTTCCGGCCAAACGTGCCGACGCACCTTCCGCCCCGACGGCGTGTGGTCCGGCGTGTAGGTGAAATTCGGCCAGGCGACGCAAGAAGTGATCTTCAACTCGCCGCGCGACGGCACTTTGGCCTTGTCGGCGGCGATGGAACACGGAAAATGCGCAATCGTGGCGCCGTTCGCGTCGTAAGCCGAAACCGTGCAACGCGAAACGGAAACGCGCACCAGCGACGCTTCTGGACGCTTCGGTCTGTTCGGCCTGCCGCGTTCCGCCGCCAGGAACTCGTCGGACATCGGCGGAAAATCGGGCAAAACGATTTTCTGCCCCGCCTTCACGTGCGCCCAATCGACGCCCGGATTCAGCTTCACGAGCGCCGGCTGCGACAGATGGCCGCGCTCGGCGAACATCTCCTTGATCGTTTCGTAGCCCATTCTCGGCAAGTCCGCTTTTGCCGCGGGGTCTTCGGGAATCGACGTCAGGGCGGCCAAATCCTCCGCCGTCACCGTCTCCGTGCGGAACGGCGAGGACGCTCCGGCGAAAAGAAGATCGAACGCCTGCTCGGGTCCGGGGAATCGGCCGCCCTCTCCGAAAAGGCGCTGGTCCACGAGATACCGTTCCAACGCGCGCTTCGACTTCTCGCCCCACTGGCCGTCGATGGCGCTGCAGGAATACCCCGCCCGATCCAGGTGGATTTGCAGCGCAAGCGTTTTGGAATCCGCGAACGACGCCGCGAAAAAGGCCGCGAAAACCTGGATCGCCACCGTCATCTTCCGGCGTCCTCCGTCGGCACGGCCGTGCGCGCCGCGAATGCGAGCGCGCCCAAAACCAGCGCCAAGGCCGCCACGCCGCCCCAAATTCCCAGTCCGCGCGGCAGCGCCAACGATCCCCCTGCCAGCGCCAGACACGCGAGCACGAGCCCGCACGTGCCCTCGCCCGCCACGAGTCCCGCCGCGAACAGCGTGCCGCGCGACGCGCCGGCGTCCGGCGCGGCCGCCCGGCCGCGCGCGCAAAGCCACCGCGCCAACCCGCCCAGCAGAATCGTGCCGTTGATGCCGATCGGCAGGTACAGGCCGATGGCGAACGACGTCACCGGCAACCGCAGCGCCGCCATGGCCGCCGCCAGCGCCGCGCCCGTCGCCAGCAGCCGCCACGGCAAATCGCCGCCCATCACCCCTTCCACCACGAGCTTCATGAGCGTCGCCTGTGGCGCGGGGATTTCGGCGCCGCCGAATCCCCAGGCGCGGTGGAGCAGATGCAAAACGCCGCCGATCGCCAAGGACGCCGCCACCGCGCCGATCAATTCGCCGACCTGCTGTTTCCACGGCGTCGCGCCCACGAGGCGGCCGGTCCTGAGGTCCTGCGCCATGTCGCCCGCCATCGCCGCCACCACGCACGTCACCGCGCCCACGAACATCGCCGCCGTCATGCCCGCCGCGCCCGCGACGCCGAACGCCTTGAACGCCAACGACGCCACGACCAGCGTGGCGATCGCCATGCCGGAAACGGGATTGTTCGAACTGCCCACCACCGCCACCATCCGCGCGGAAACGGCCGCGAAGAAGAATCCGAACGCCGCCATCAGCGCGGCGCCGCCGAAACCGCACGGCACCGCGGGCGACGCCGCCATGAACAGCACCACGCCGCCGACTCCCGCCGGTATCGTCCAGCCCGGCAAATCGCGGTCCCGCGCGTCGGACGCGGCGTCGGCGGGACGCCACGCGCGCAGCACGGCGCAGAACGCGCGCACGAACGCGGGCAGGTTCCGCGCCAGCGCGATGAATCCTCCCGTCGCGATCGCCCCCGCGCCGACGTAGCGGACGTGCGAACTCCACACGGCCGCCGCGCCGCCCGCGTCGTAGAGCGCGCGCACTTCTGGTCCGCCCCATTGCGCCAACGCGGGAATGAGCGCCATCCAGCCCAGGAACGACCCCGCGAAAAGCGCCGCGGCGATCTTCGGACCCACCACGTAGCCGACGCCCACCAGCGCCGCCGACACGTCGAACCCCAGCTCGCCGCGCAGGAACCGCAGCGGCGCCGCCACGCACGACGCCGTCGCCTTCAGCCCGGCCACGGCGAACTGCAGCGCCATCGCCAGGCCGAATCCCGCGAACACCGTGCCGGCGCCGGCGCCGCCCTTTGCGCCCGCGCGGAGAATCGCCGCGCAGGCGGTCCCTTCCGGAAACGCGAGCTCGGGATCGTCGGACGCCACGATCGACCGCCGCAGCGGCAGCATGAACAGCGCGCCCAGAACGCCGCCGGACAGCGCCACGAGGGTCAGCGGAATCGCCCCGGGCGCGGCGCAAATGCCTTCGCCCGCCCACAGGAACACGGCGGGCATCGTGAATATCATGCCCGCCGCCAGCGACTCGCCGGCCGAACCGATCGTCTGGACCATGTTGTTCTCGAGAATCGAATCCTTGCGGAAAAGGAACCGGAACACGCCCATGGAAACGACGGCCGCCGGTATCGAAGCCGACACGGTGAGCCCGACGCGCAGCCCGAGGTAGGCGTTCGCGGCGCCGAACACCACCGCCAGCGCCACGCCCAACAGGACGGACGTGAACGTCAGTTCGCGCGCGCTGACGCGCTGTTTTCCGTCGTCGCTCATTTCCCGGCCAGCTTCCTGATCTGGTCGCGCAGATACGCGGCGCGTTCGAACTCGAGCGCGTCCGCAGCTTCGAGCATTTCCTTCTTGAGCGCGGCCAGCACCTCTGCGCGGTTCAGCTTTTCCGCGTCCGCCGGCGACGCGGCTGGTTCCCCCCTGCGCGTCGAATACACGTAGGCGGATTCGTTGATCGCCCGCTTCACGGAACGCGGCGTGACGCCGTGCGCCTTGTTGTACGCGATCTGCTTGTCGCGGTGCGCCTTGGTGATGCGCAGCAAATCGCGGATGGCGTCCGTTTCGTGGTCCGCGTAGAGCACGACGCGCCCTTTCACGTGGCGCGCCGTGCGGCCCGCGGTTTGCACCAGCGACGTCGTGGAACGCAGAAAGCCCTCCTTGTCCGCGTCCAGGATCGCCACCAGCGCGACTTCCGGGAAGTCGAGTCCTTCGCGCAGCAGGTTGATGCCCACCAGCACGTCGAATTCGCCCTTGCGCAGACGACCCAGAATCGCCACGCGCTCCAGCGCGTCGATGTCGCTGTGCAGATACTCCACGCGGATGCCCGTCTCGCGCAGGTAGGCCGTGAGGTCTTCCGCGGAACGCTTGGTGAGCGTGGTCACCAGCACGCGGTCGCCCGCCTCCGCGACTTTGCGCGCTTCGGCCATGAGGTCGTCGATCTGGTTTTCGAGCGGACGGATCTCGATCACGGGATCGAGAAGCCCCGTGGGGCGGATCACCTGCTCGGCCGTCACGGACGACACGGAACGCTCCCAATCGCCGGGCGTCGCCGAGGTGAACACGATCTGGTGCACCTTCTTTTCGAATTCGTCGAACTTGAGCGGCCGGTTGTCCTTCGCGCTGGGCAGGCGGAAGCCGTAGTCCACGAGCTTCTGCTTGCGCGCCTGGTCGCCGTTGAACATGGCGCGCAGCTGCGGCACGGCCACGTGCGACTCGTCCACGATCACGAGGAAATCGTCCGGGAAATAGTCCAGCAGGCACTCGGGCGGTTCGCCGGGGGCGCGCCCCGTGAGCGGACGCGAATAGTTTTCGATGCCGTTGCAGTAGCCGAGTTCGCGCATCATCTCCACGTCGTATTCGGTGCGTTCGCGGATGCGCTGCGCCTCGAGGTACTTCTTGGCGCCCTCGAAGTATTTGAGACGGTCGTCGAGCTCGTCGTAGATGCGCTTGTAGGCCGCCTCCATCTTGTCCTTCGGCATCACGAACTGCTTGGCCGGCGTCACAACCGCGGCGGGCATGGACACGCCCTTCTTGAAATCCGGCACGGACAGCGCGTGGATGGCGTCCACCTCGTCGCCGAAGAACTCGATGCGCACGCCGTCCGTCGCGTACGCGGGAAACACGTCCACCACGTCGCCGCGCACGCGGAAGGTGCCCGGGGCGTAGTCCATGTCGTTGCGCGCGTATTGCGCCTCGACGAGCCGCGCCACGAGGTTCTCGCGCCCGCACTCGTCCCCCACGGCGATCTTCACGGCAAGGTTGCGGTATTCCGTCGATTCCCCCAAACCGTAGATGCAGCTCACGCTCGCCACCACGATCACGTCCTTGCGCGCGATGAGCGCGTTCGTCGCCGCGAGGCGGTAGCGTTCGATCTCCTCGTTGATCGCGGCGTCTTTTTCGATGTAGGTGTCCGTCTGCGGGATGTACGCTTCGGGCTGGTAGTAGTCGTAGTAGGAGATGAAATACTCCACCGCGTTCTCGGGAAAGAACTCCTTGAGCTCCGCGAAAAGCTGCGCGGCGAGCGTCTTGTTGTGGGAAAGCACCAGCGTCGGACGGTTCCAGCGCTGGATCAGATTCGCCATCGTGAACGTCTTGCCGCTGCCGGTGACGCCCTGGAGGATGAGCCGGTCCGCCCCGCCCTCCAGCCCCTTGACAAGCGCGTCGATCGCCTCGGGCTGGTCGCCCGTGGGCTTGAACGGCGA
>JAKSOX010000089.1 GCA_024405335.1 Kiritimatiellia bacterium | reverse complement strand
CCGCCGCCGCGCCCGTTTTTACGAAGTCACGCCGATTGATCAACTCTTTTTCCTCCGGTTCTTCAGACGAGCGCGCGAATCGCCGCCTGGCGTTCGGCGACGTAACGGCGCAAATCGGCGTTTTCGTCCAACGCCGGCGTCACGTAGCCCGTGCCGCAAACGGCGCAGCACGCGCCTTCGTTCAGCTGCGCCCCGCACGCGGGGCAGCGCTTTTCCAGCAGTTCGCCGCAATGGACGCAATGCTTCCCCGCCGCCAGGCGCGGACGGTACACCAGCCGGTCGCCCACGAGATACGGCAAATTCGAAGGACATTCCGGATCGGGGCAGAAGCCCAGCACGCCCGGAGCAAACGCCGCCACGGTCGGCACGGTTGCCGCCGGCCGTTCCGTCAGGTCGATTTCAAGGACTTCCGCCGCCTTCTTGACGAACTCCTCGGAAAGTTTAGTCGGCCTGCCCGACTCGAACATCGAAAGCGCCGCCTGCTTGCAGCCGATCTTTTCGGCCAACTGCGACTGCGTCAATCCAAGATCGCGCCGGGCGTTCTTGAATTGTTCGCACATTTCTTTCGATAGGTTCTGCATGGCCCCTTACTATACTCCTCCAGGGCGTTTATAACAAGCCCCAAGTTATAAACAGTTATCAACAGATATATAAACAGTCAAGTTATAAACAGTTTATCAATAACCTGTTTATAACTCATAAATAAACAAACGGCAGTCAATAGGCCCGTTATAAAAAGGTATGCGGTGTTTATATTTTAAATTGACGACTTGTGCCAACACGGGGTTTCCGGTGATCAACGCACAAGTCCACCCTTTGCACTCGTCCGCAAAGAACTGGCCCACGCGGTCGTAGAGCGGTTTGAGCTCTTCTTCCGTGCCCAAACGGATGCCGTATTCGGGGTTCACGAATATGGCGGGACGATTCGCCGCCACGTCCACGGGCGGCAGTTTGGTGTCCGCGAAATCGCAGGCGCCAAAGGAGATTTTGTTGAACACGCCGGCGGCGTGGGCGTTCGTTTCGGCGTTGAGGACGGCTTCCGGGGAAAGATCCGTGGCGATGATGGCGGGAATGTCGTGCCTTTCGCCTTCCGCGGCCTCTTGGACCATGTCCTTCCAAATCTGTTCCGGAGTGGCGCCGAAACGCTGCCTGGGCGCGACGCGCGGAGCCGTTTCGCCGGGAATCATCTGGCCGTATCCCCTGATGCCCATGAAGCCGAAATGCGAACGCAGCGAACCGGGCGCGCGGTTCATGGCCTTGAGCGCGGCTTCGATGGCGGGCGTCCCGGAACCGCACATGGGCGCCACGAAAGGACTCGTTCCGTCCCATCCCATGGCGTCGATGCAGGCGGCCGCCAGCGTTTCCTGCATGGGCGCGGAACCCGGTATCTTGCGGTAGCCGCGTTTGGAAAGCGGCGCCCCCGACGTGTCGAGATACACGATCACGGTGTCCCCGTTCCAATGCACGAACACGCTGGCGCCTTTGTCGTAGTCCGGACCGGAATCGGGCCGCCGCCCCGTCTTCATGCGGATTTTGTCCACCACCGCGTCTTTGGTGACGAGCGCGGGAAGGCGCGTGTCGCGGACGCTTGCGTTGTGGACCACGGACGCCACGGAAAAATACCCGTCGGCGTCGACGAGGTTTTCCCAGTCGATGGAGCCGACTTTGTCGTAGAGTTCGCGCACGTGGCGGCAACGGCCGCGCAGCAATGGCACGAGCACGCGTTGCGCCGTGCGCAACCGGAGGTTCAACTTGAACACGTCGCGCAGCGAACCGCGCACCACCACCACGTTCTCGGACCGGTCGACGATGGAATATCCCAACGCGACCACTTCCTTTTCCGTCCAAGTCGCCAACGTTTTCGCGACCGAAATTACGATCGGAAAATTTTTGTCCCGCCAAAGGTTCATGTTCGTCAACCGATGCGCAACGGCATCATCACGTAGAGGAACGGCACGGAACAGCGGATGACGGCCGGCTTGGAACCGCTCGTCAGCTCGATCGTCACTTCGTCTTCGTCGATCGCCTTGAGCGGATCCATGACGTAGGCCGGGTTGAACACGATTTCGATGCGGCCGCCGCCGTATTTGATCGGCACCACGTCCTTGGCTTCGCCGCCGACTTGCGCCGCGTTGGCGGACACGAGCAGCTGGTTTTCCTCGAAGGTCAGGCGCGTGGAGCTCGTTTCCTCCACGCTCATGACGCTTGCGCGTTCGAGCGCGGAAAGAAGCAGCTGGCGGTCCACCACGACGCGCTCGTTGCACGAATCGGGAATCACCTGGCGGTAGTTGGGGTAGACCTCGTCCAACAGCTTGGAATAGATCTGCGTGTCGCCGAGATTGAAGGAAACCTGGCTCTTTTCGATGGTGATTCTCACGTCGCCGTCGCCCATGAGCGAACGCTGCAGCTCGGAAACGACTTTTCCGGGAAGCACCATGTCGCGTTCCGCGTCCGCCGGAAATTCCACTTCGTGTTCCACGAGCGCGAGGCGGCGGCCGTCGGTGGCGACGGCGGTGAGCTTTCCTTCCTTGAAACTGGCGAGAACGCCCTTGAGCGTTTTGCGCGTTTCGTCCTGGCTCGTGGCGTAGGCGGTTTTGCGGAGCATTTCGCGCAGCGTCGCCTGCGGCAGCACGTACGCGAAGGAATCCGCGTCGGCCGGAAGCGGCGGAAAATCGGCCACGGGCAAACCGGTCACCCTGTACATCGCGCTGCCGGCGGAAATCTGCGCGCGGTCCTGCGCGTCCACGTCCACCTCCACGACGCCTTCGGCGAGTTTGGCGATGGAGTTGGAAAGCAGCTTCACGGGAAGCGTGGTGGAACCCGGCTCCACCACTTCGCACGGCACGACGCTGCGGATGGAAATGTCAAGATCCGTGGTGGTGAGATAAAGCTTGCCGTCGTTGGCCTCGAGCAGAACGTTCTGGATGATCTGCAGGGAACCTTTTCCGGCGACGATGTTCTGAACGCGCTTGATGCTTTCGAAAAACTTCGAGCGGATGATCTTGAATTTCATTTGAACTCCCTTTGGTTCTTGAATTGCGCCTATTGTATACTATTGCAATTTCTTAGTAAAGAAATATATTCAGTATTATCAGAAACGTTCACAAGTCGCACAAATCGGTTTCGCGCCCTTTTCATGCGGGTGAAAACGGATTTTTCCCTGTTCAGAAGTGATCGACATCGGTTTGACTTCACCTTGCAACTTTTTTTCCGCCGCGCAACTTGTTCACGATTCGGCCTTTTGTGACTAACTTCTCCGCAACTTGTGAACGGGTTGTCATTCGAAGATTTCCGCCGGCTTGCGGCCGAGTTGCGCGGTGATTTCAAGGACGATCGATTTCAGTTCGGGTTCCACGTCGAGACGCTTTTGGATGGCGCCAGAGCCGTGCATCACGGTGGTGTGGTTGCGCTTGAAATGACCCGCCACCACGGGCAGCGAATTGCCGGTGAGCTTGCGCGAAAGGAACATGGCGACTTGGCGCGCGGTGGCCAGGGGCTGAGTGCGGTCCTTCCCCAGAATGTCCGCCATGTTGATTTTGTACGCCTGGCAGACGACTTTGATGATTTCCTCCACCGACAGGCGGCGGATCTGCGTTTCCGTTTCGATGAGGTTCTTGAGCAGCTCGCGCGTCATCTGCGGGGTGAGGCACAAATCGGGATTCGTCTCGATGAAGCTCACCATCAAATTCAGCGCCCCTTCCATGGCGCGCACGGACGAATCGACGTTTTCCGCGATGTAGTTGAAGACGAAATCCGGCACCACGAGATTGGAATGGCGGACTTTCGATTTCAGGATCGCGAGCCGCGTTTCGTAGGAAGGCGATTCGATTTCGATCACGATGCCCTGCTGGAACCGGGTGATGAGGCGTTCCTTGAAACCGTTGAGCTTCACCGGCGGCTGGTCGCACGTCATCACCACCTGGCCGCCGTACACGTCCATCAGCGAATTGTAGGTGTTGAAGAATTCTTCCTGGATCTGCTCTTTGCCGCCGATGAACTGCACGTCGTCCAGCAACAGCAGGTTGAAATGGCGGTAGCGGGCGCGGAACGCGTCGAGCGATTTGTTGGACATCGCGTTGATGTATTCGTTGAGGAACATCTCCGACGTGATGTAGCAGACGCTTTTCGACGGATACGCCTTGACGACGTAGTGCCCTATCGCCTGCATCAAGTGCGTTTTTCCCAAACCGGCGCCGCCCCAGATGAAGAACGGGTTGTTCGTTTTGCCGCCGGGGTCTTTCGCCACCGCGCGCGCGATGGCGTGCGCGAAGGAGTTGGAAGGACCCGTCACGAAATTTTCGAACGTGTACTCGTTGCACAGGGGCATCGTGGACGCGGCGACCGGACGCGCCGGCTGGACGGCGGGCGCGCCGGATTCGGCGTTCGCCTTTCTGCGGGCTTCCTTTTCGCGTTTCGCCGCCTCGGCGTCCACCTTGAAAACGACCTTCGTTTCCACGTCCGCGCCCGCGCGGAGCAACGCCACGCGCAGCGTTTCGGCGTACGTGCCGGAAAAATATTCGGCGGCGTAGTCGTCCTTCACGCCGATTTCGAAGACGTTCCCTTCCTTGAGTTCGTGGGACGTCATCATGCCCAGGTAGCGATCCCATTTGGAAACGTCTTCCTGCGTCTTCAGCGTGCTGCGGTACAGCGCCAGGGCGGTGTCCCACAGCGACGCGCGAAGCGTATTTTTTTCTTCTGACGGTGTTGTCATCTTGCTGTCCTTAAATCACTTGCCGATATTCAATCACGTTTTGGAAAAAAATGACAGCGGAAGAAATGCCAACGAATAGACAAGTTATGCACAGGATTTGTGCACAACTATTTGAACAGATCCGCCATTTCCTTTTCCGTCTTGCACGCGAGCAGTTTTTCGAAACCGTCTTCGTTGCGCAGGAACTTGCTCACGTTCGCGAGCACCTGCAAATACGGGGCCTGCTCTTTGAGCGGCGCGAGCGTGAGCACGATGATCTGGACCACGGAGTGGTCGATCGTTTCGTAGTCGGCGATCGTGCCGTTCGGGTTGGACGAGTTGTCCACGATCGCCAGCGCGCCGACGACTTCCGAGACGGCGTCCGTGCGTCCGTGCGGTACTGCGAGTCCGTGGTCCAGTCCCGTGGGCATGGATTCTTCGCGCGTCTGCACCGCCTTTTTGATTTCCTCCACGTCGCCGACCAGTTTCGGGAACGCTTCTTTGACGGCCTTGATCAGCAGTTCGATCGCCTCCGTTTTGGAGTCGGCCCGGAATTTCGGCAGCATGACGAAATTCTTCAGGACGTGCGCGGGCGCGGCTTTCGCGCTTTCGCGGTCGCGGCCGATGAAGTTTTCGAGGGCGTTCTTTTCGTCCATCGGCTTCGACATGGCGCGCGCGAGTTCGCGCATCTGCGAAACCACTTCCATCCACGCCTGGTTCACGACGCCGCTTTCCGCCGCTTCGCAATGGATGTGGATGACGTTGTCTTCGCGCGCCATGGTGAGTTCCATTTTGTCCATGGAAATTTCCCAGATGCAGCCGTTTACTTCGCGCGAAAGCAAAATGGTGATGAAACCTTCCCGGCGGAATTCTTCGACGAGCTTGCGTCCCATGATTTCGGCGACCTGGTTGCTGGGAAGCGTGAAAGTCATGGGTCTGCTTTCTTCGGTTTTCGGCTTCGGATGGCGGATGCCCGCCGCCTTGGGGATGAACAGTCCCACCAGCACGGGCGGCGCGACGACGGTGGTGACGAGCGTCATCAGGATGCCGATGCCGAAGATTTCCTGCGACAGGAATCCGTTCGAGAGGCCCAGCCCGGCGATGATGAGCGCCACTTCGCCGCGCGGCACCATGCCCGCGCCGATGCGGACCGATCCGAGCAGGTTGAAACCGCAGCAGAAGGACGGCAACGCGCAGCCGACGATTTTGGCGAGCACGGCGAGCGCCGTGTAAATGCCGCCGAACACGAGCACGGGCTTCGAACACAGCGCCGAAACGTCCACCATCATGCCCATCACGCAGAAGAAAATCGGCACGAGGAAGGTGTACACCGGCTGGAGCGTTTCCGTGATCATGTGCTTGAGGTCCGTGCGCGAAAGCGCCAGACCCGTCACGTACGCGCCGATGATCATGGCCAGTCCCATGTATTCGAAGAAGCCGGCGAGGATCATGGAAAGGCCGAACGCCAGAATGGCGATCGCCTGCGGATTCTTGAAGAGTTTGAGCAGCCACGAAATCTTGCGCGCGAGCAGCACGCCCATCAGCGTCGCGCCCAGCCACACGCCGAACGCCTTCACGGCCACCATGCCGATCGCCGCCCAGTTCACCCCGGCCGACGCGGTGCCGCCGTTCGCCTTCGCCGCGATCGTCGCCGCGATCACGCCGTTGCCGATCGCCAGCACGATCAGGCCGAGCACGTCGTCGATCACGGCGCCGGCCATGATGGACACGCCCTCTTCGGAGTCCATTTTCTTCCTTTCGGAGAGAATGCGCGCGGTGATGCCCACGCTGGTGGCCGTGGACATGATGCCCATGTACATCGGCGCGGCGTCCATGATGGCCTGCGCGAGCGGAATTTCCGCGAGATGGCCGAACGTCTGCGGGAAGAATTTCGGCAGGAGGTACACGGCGCAGAGATCGCCGAACGCGAACGAAAACACCACGCCGCCGACGCCCACCATCAGCCCGACGAACGAATATTTGAGGAACATCTTGAGATTCGTTTCGAGGCCGGACAGGAACAGGAGCACCACCGACGCCAGCGTGGCGAAGCCGTACAGGGCGGGACTCGTGGCGTCGAACATCACGTGGTTCCCCGCCGTGGTGCCGAACATCGCCTGCGCCGCGCCGCCGGCCGCGTCGTTCAGCGCGCGCAGGGCGCCGCCGTTGAACAGGCCGTACTTGAAGATGCCGTCGCCGAGGCCGATGCCGCCCAGAGCCCACGGGCCGATCGCGATGCCGGCCGCCAGTTCGCCCAGGATGCTCGGCAATTTGAAGAGCGACGCCACCATGCCGCCGAGTTTGGCGGCGAACACGATGACGCCGATCTGCAGCACGAGGAACATCATTTCCTCCACGCGCGGCAGACCGAAATTCGGATACGCCGGAACCGCCCCTTCCGAGGCAAAAACACCCACTGCCGCCAATGCGGTGGCAGCCACCAAAAACGTTTTGTTTTTCATATGGGCGGCAAGTATACCAAATTGCGGAAAAAAGTAAAGTTGCGATGTGCAGCAATTCGCCGCCAGTTTGTGGACTGTCCCCCGAGGCAAACCACGACTGGTGACAAGTCACCGATTCGGTTTCGCAATCGGTGCTGAAGTTCCAGCGGTTCGTGATACACCCTGCTCCTGTGCGACGCCATCGTCGAAGAAGTGGAAACCGAAAGAAATCATGTACATTCGCCAAGAAACATCGGTTAAAGTCGTATCGCTTGTCGGAAAAGTGTCGGAAAAGTGTCGGAAAAGCGTCGGAAAAGCGTCGGAAAAGTGTCGGAAAGTGCGGCGGAAATCCGACACATTTCCGACGCTTTTCCGACACTTTTCCGACAGAAATCCGACACTTCATTTTTCATAACAGCCAACAATCATCATCTTCCACACAAATATTGAAGTTATCATAAATCACGCCCGATGCGCCCTTTTCGCAGGGCGTGCGCGCGCGTTTCGCTCCGTTCGCGCACGCGATTCTCTCCCTTGGAGCAACCCTTTTGGGGTATACCCCCAAGCCCCTTTGGTGTTAACACCAAATGCGTTTGGGGTGGACACCAAACCCTTTTGGGG
>JAKSOX010000088.1 GCA_024405335.1 Kiritimatiellia bacterium | reverse complement strand
GCACGATGCCGAAGTTGATCAGGTTCGCGCGGTGGATGCGCTCGATCGACTTCGCCAGCACGGCCTTCACGCCGAGATGCATCGGGCACAGCGCCGCGTGCTCGCGGCTCGAACCCTGGCCGTAGCTTTCGCCGGCCACGATCACGTTCGCCGCGCCGGCGCCCTTGTTCGCAAGGCAACGGTCGTGGAACGCGGGATCCACGCCCTCGAACACGAACTTCGCGTAGGCGGGCACGTTCGAGCGGAACTTGAGGCGCGCGCCGGCCGGCATGATGTGGTCCGTGGTGATTTTGTCGCCCACCTTGATCGCCACGACGCCCTTGAGCGACGCGGGCAGCTTCCCGCCCTTCGGCACGGGAGCGATGTTCGGACCGCGGACGATCTCCGCGCCCTTCACGCCCTTGCGCGCCGTCGCGCGGTAGAGGAACATCGCGTCGTCCACCGGGAACTTCTTCGGCGCGGCCACGGCCGCCACCGCGTTCTTCCGCGGATCTTCGACTTTGCCCGTGAGCGCGCTCGCCGCCGCCGTTTCGGGCGAAACGAGGTACACCTGCGCGGACTTCGTGCCGGAACGGCCTTCGAAGTTGCGGTTGTTCGTGCGCAGCGAAATCGCTCCCGTGCGGGGCGACATGTGCGCGCCGATGCAGAATCCGCAGGCGTTTTCGAGAATGCGGCAGCCCGCCCCCACGAGAATCGCCAGCGAACCGTCCTTCGCGAGCATGTTCACGACCTGGCGCGAACCGCACGCGATGCCGACTTCCACGTCGTCCGCCACGTGCTTGCCTTTCAGATACAGGGCCACGGTGCGGATGTCGCGGTAGGAACTGTTCGTGCAGGAGCCGATGAGAATCTGGTTGACCTTCGTGCCCTTCATCTTCTTGACGGGCACGACGTTGCCAGGCGAATGCGGAGCCGCCATCATCGGCTCGATCTTGGAAAGGTCCACCGTGAATTCGTCGTCGTAGGCGGCGCCCTTGTCCGCCTTCAGCTCGATCCAGTCCTTCGCGCGTCCCTGCGCCGCGAGGAACTGTTTCGTCACGGCGTCGGACGGGAACACGCTCGTCGTGACGCCGAGTTCGGCGCCCATGTTCGTGATCGTCGCGCGCGACGGCACGTCGAGCGTTTTCACGCCGGGCCCGAAGTATTCGAAAATCCAGCCGACGTTGCCCTTGGTGCCGTACTTCTCGAGCACCTTGAGGATCACGTCCTTCGCGCTGCAGCCCTTGGGCAGCTTGCCCAGCAGTTTGACGCCGCGCACTTTCGGCGTGGGCACGTGGAACGCGCCTCCCGCCATCGCCACCGCGATGTCGATGCCGCCCGCGCCGATGGCGATCATGCCGAGGCCGCCGCCGGTGGGCGTGTGCGAATCGGAACCGAGCAGCGTCTTGCCGGGCGCGCCGAACCGCTCCAGGTGGAGCTGGTGGCAGATGCCGTTGCCGGCCTTGGAATAGACGATGCCGTACTTCTTCGCGACGGACTGGAGGAAGTCGTGGTCGTCCGCGTTCTCGAAGCCGATCTGCACCGTGTTGTGGTCCACGTACGAAACGGCGAGTTCGTTCTTCACCCGCGGCACGTCCATCGACTCGAACTGCAGATAGGCCATGGTGCCCGTCGCGTCCTGCGTGAGCGTCTGGTCGATGCGGATTCCGATTTCCGCGTCCCTAGAAAAATCGCCCTCCACAAGGTGGCGGGCGATGATTTTCTGCGTAACGTTGAGCTTCGTCATTGGCTTACGCTTCCGGTTTCGTCTTCTTGAGGCCGAGACCGCGCTGGCCGTCTTTCCACTCGCCGCGCTTGACCATGAGGTCGACGCGCTCGAAACGCTTCAGGACGTTGCGCCGGGACGTGATCTTGCCCGAACCCTTCAAACTACGATGCTGGCTCATTTCAATTCTCCTTTTGCGCGCGGCTTACCACGCGTAGTGCGCGAACGCCTTGTTGGCCTGGGCCATCTTGTGGACGTCGTCGCGTTTCTTGATCACGTTGCCCTGGCCCTGGAACGCGTCGACGATCTCGGCGGCGACGGCGGCGGGCATGCCCATGCCGTGGCGGCCCGAAGCGAACGTCGTCATCCAGCGAAGCGCGAGGGACAGCTGGCGGACGGGGTTGATTTCCACCGGCACCGGATAAGTCGTGCCGCCCACGCGGCGCGTCTTCACTTCCACTTTCGGCTTCATGTTTTCGATGGCGCGGGAAATCACCTCGAGCGCGTCGGCCGCGGGCTTCGCGCCCTCGCCTTCCGGGGTGAACTTCGCCGGATTCTTCGCCAGCTCCTCCTCGATCTTCGCGACGGCGCCGTAGACGATCTTCTCGGCGGTCGTCTTCTTGCCATCCTTCATGATGATGCGGATGACGTGCGCGATCAGCTCGGAGTTGAACTTGGGATCGACGGAAACGCGCTTCTCGATTTTCTTGGCTCTGCGGGACATGGCTTACTTACCCTCTTCCTTCTTCTGCTTCTTCATGCCGTATTTGGAACGGCTGCGGTTGCGGCCCGAAACGCCGAGCGAGTCGAGCTTGCCGCGGATGATGTGGTAACGCACGCCAGGAAGGTCTTTCACACGGCCGCCGCGCACGAGCACCACGGAGTGTTCCTGCAGATTGTGGCCTTCGCCGGGGATGTAGGCCGTGACTTCGACGCCGGTCGTAAGGCGCACGCGGGCGACTTTGCGGAGAGCGGAGTTCGGCTTCTTGGGCGTCATCGTCTTCACGACGAGACAGACGCCGCGACGCTGTGGGCACGCTTTGAGAGCGGGCGATTTCGAATGCGTGGCGAGGGGGTGACGCCCCTTGCGGATCAACTGGTTGATGGTCGGCATGTAACTTACTTTTCCTTCTTTGGTCGAAAACAGGCGCGAAGTATATCAAATCGCGCCCGTCTCCGCAAGGGGGTTTTTTGCATTACTGACGCGAGAGCTCCCCCTCGGCGCGCCACGCGTAATATTTTTTGAGTTTGAGCTTCGAAGCGGCTTCCTCGTCGCAGAAGAACCAGGCGTCCTGGTGCATCTGCAGCGCGCTCGCCGTGCAGAACTGCGAAACGCCGCCTTCGACGGCCGCCTTCACGGCGTCGGCCTTGTTCTTGCCGAACGCGAGGAGAATCACCTTCTTCGCTTCGCAGATCGTGCCCACGCCCATGGAGAGAGCGAACTTCGGGACGTCCGCCGCCTTCTTGAAGAAGCGCGCGTTGTCCTTGATCGTCTGGTCGGTGAGCGAAACGAGGCGCGTGCGGGACGCGAGCGACGAGCCGGGCTCGTTGAACGCGATGTGGCCGTCGGACCCGATGCCGAGCACCTGGAGGTCGATGCCGCCGGCCTTCTTGATCTGCGCTTCGTAGGCCTTGCACTCCTTCTTCCAGTCCTTGGCGAGGCCGTTGAGGACGTGCGTGTTGGCTTTCTTGATGTCGATATGGTCGAAGAGATTCGCGTTCATGAAGTAGCGGTAGCTCTGGTCGTGCGTGCCGGGCAGGCCGTAGTATTCGTCCAGATTCCAGCTCTTCACCTGTTTGAAGGAAATCTTCTTCGCCTTCACGTCCTTGGCGAGTTCCTGGTACATCGGCACGGGCGTCGACCCGGTCGCGAGGCCCAGCACGCACTTCGGATTCTCCTTCACGAGCGCGGCGATCATGTCCGCCGCCTTGCGGCTCGCTTCTTCCTTCGTCTTGCAGATCACAACTTCCATCTTGTCACTCCTTTGTTTTCGGTAACTTGAAGCCCTGAAATTCCAACGCCCCTCACACCCGGTGCATCTTCTCGAATATCTCTTCCCGCTGGCAGCGGATCTGAACGCCGATAGATTCGCCCACGGCCGCGATTTCGGACGCGATCTGGTCGAACGGCTTCACCGCGTCGGCGAAATCGGCGATCAGCATCATCGTGAAATAGTCCTGGACGATCGTCTGCTTCAAATCGAGGATGTTGATGGCGTTGTCGGCAAGGTACGTGCAGGACTTCGCCAAGATGCCCTTGGCGTCCTTGCCCACGACCGTGATGACGACTTTTTCCATCGGCGCCCCGAACCGATCAACCGTGGCGGCCGCGCAGCGTGCCGTGCGCGAGGAAACCGTCGTACTTGCGCACCAGCAGGTGCGATTCCATGATGCGCAGCGTGTCGAGCGCCACGCCCACGATGATCAGCAGCGACGTGCCGCCGAAGAACGAGGAAATCGCCCACGGCACGTCCATCGCGCCGTTCAGCACCTGCGGCAGCAGCGCCACCACCAAAAGCCCCGTGCCGCCGATGAGCGTGATGCGCGTCATCAGCGCGTCGAGGTATTCCGCCGTGGCGCGGCCGGGACGGATGCCGGGAATGTACGACCCGTCCTTCTTCAGGTTTTCGGAAATGTCCACCGCGTTGAACTGCGTGGCCACCCAGAAGAACGCGAAGAACATGATGAACGCCGCGTACACCACGAGGTGCGTGGGGCTCGCCATGTCCGCCAGCTGCGTGAGGAAACCGCGGAGCCAGCCCATGAAGCCAGCCGCGTCCGAAGGAATGTAGCGCGCGAGGAAGCCCGGAATCTGGAGCACCGGCTGCGCGAAGATGATCGGCATTACGCCCGTGTAGTTGACGCGCAACGGCATGTACGTCTGCTGCATGCCGTAGGTGGCGCCGCCGCCCATGCTGCGGCGCGTGGAGATGATCGGCACGCGGCGGACGCCCTGCGTGAGCATCACCGTGCCCATCACTACGGCGAAGCCGAAGAGCAGCAGCAGCACGAGTTCGACCGGGCTGCGGGTGGCCTGGATGCCGTTCATGCCGAAGTAGCGCTCCCACGCCGAGAAGATCGCCTGCGGCAGGCGCGAGGTGATGTTGATCATGATGATCAGCGAGGCGCCGTTGCCGATGCCGAAGGTGGTGATCTGGTCGGCCAGCCACATCACGAAGAGCGAAGCGGAAGTCATGCCGATCACCGTCATCAACTTGAAGCCGAAACCGGGGTTCGCCACGAGCTGCACGTCGCCGAGGCCGAGCATCGCGGGATTCATCAGCGCCGTGGCGATGCTGAAGGACTGCACCACGCACAGCACGATCGTGAGGTAGCGCGTGATCTGCGCCAGCTGCTGGCGGCCCGTTTCGCCTTCCTTCTTCAGTTTCTCGAGCGAAGGAATCACGGAAGAGAGCAGCTGGATCACGATCTGCGCGGAAATGTAGGGCCAGATCGAGAGGAAGCCGATGGCGCACTGGCCGAGCGCGCCGCCAGTGAACACTTCCAGCCAATCCATGATGCCGCCGCCGGCGCCGGACGTCGTGCGGATGTCCTCGATCGTGCGCTGAAGCGTCTGCCAGTCCACGCCCGGGGTCGGCACCTGGGAAATGAGGCGGCACACCGCCACCAATCCGAGGGTGATCAGGATTTTCTTGCGCAAATCCGGAATCTTAAACGCATTCGCAAAACCCTTCCACATCGCCATGGTCTGTTTTCTCCGTTCGTCTTTCGTCTGTTTGTCCGTAAAAATGAGCGCCTATTGTATCACGTCCCGAACAAAAAGGGAAGCACTTAGTTTCAACGCCCTTCATTGCCGGCACGGCGCAACCCTTTTGCTGCCAGTTGCAGCTCATCCCAAGATCTTCTTGCAACCGCCCTTCTCGAACGCGAACACCAGAACGTCATTCGCAATGTTCCAAATGAAACTGAAGGGTTTTCCGTATTGCTGATCGTCCATGTCGCTTGTCTCTTGATGCGATTGCAAAACACCGTGAATGCAGACGCGGCGGAGCGTGTCACCAACCGGAAAAGCGCCGCGCTCAGTTCAACGCGGCGCCCAGGCCGAAGTACAGCGGACGGTGGAGCCCGTCGATTTCGTCCAGCGGCACGAGCGAACACGCCGCCGCGTCGTAGCGGTAGGTCCGCACGACGCCGCTCATCTTGAGGCACGCCACCAGCGTTTTGCCGTCCGGCAGGAAACCGAAGTCGCGCGGATACGCGCCGCCCAGCTTCACGATGCCGCGCGGCGTCAAATATCCCGTCCCGGAATCCACGTCGAACACGGCCAGCGAATCGTGCCCGCGATTGGAACAGAACAGCTGGCGGCCGTCCGGCGAAAACTTGATCGCCGCCGCCTTGGAGAAATCCGCGTATCCTTCCGGCAACAGCGGCAGCTGCTGCACGGGCGCGAACCGTCCGTCGCCGAAGCGGTAGCCGGTGACGAGATTGCCGAGTTCGAAAACCACGAACGCGAACTTGCCGTTCGGATGGAACGCGAGATGCCGCGGCCCCGCCCCGGCGGGCGCCGTGGAGAACGAACACGCCGGCAACGCGCGCATCGCCCGGTCGTAGACGTTCACGCGGTCCGTGCCCAGGTCCACCACGCACAAGCGTTTCGAATCGGGCGTGAACAGCGCGCAATGCGCGTGCGGACGGTCCTGGCGCGGCTGGTTCGGCCCGACGGGATCCGTCAGCGTCGTTTCCTTCAGCGACGCCTTGTCGAACGTGCCGTCGGCGTTCAGGTCCACGAGCCCTGCCGTGCCGTGCGAATATTCCGCGAACGCGAGCGCGCGCCCGTCCGGCGAAAGCGACACGTGGCACGGCACCGTTTCGTGCGTGGCGACGAAATCGAACGCTTCGAGATCGTCCCCCTTCACGCGGAAAGCCGCCAGGCCCGTGGGCTGCGACCGCCCGCCCTGCGCGGCGTACAGCCGCGCGCCGTCCGCCGAAAGCGCCATGTAAATCGCGTTTTCGACCTTCAGGACGCGGCGCGTTTCGATCGCGCCCGTCGCTTCGTCGACGGCGAGCACGCGAATGCCTTCGCGTTTCGCGTCCGTGTTGGATCCCACGTAGACTATGCGTTTCATCCGTCACGTCCCCTTCGCTTCGGAAAGCCGTTGCACGACGAGCGGCAGCGCCGCCTCGAACGACACCCCGTACCAGTGGTCGTCCGGCGTGGCTTCGATGGCGGCGCACACGAGATCCGCCGCCAGCGCGGCCGCCGCGGCGGCGGAAAGCCCGCGCATCACCGCGCCCGCGAAACAGGCGGCGAACACGTCGCCGGTGCCGTGGCTCTGGCGCTTGAGCCGCGGATTGAAATCGTACACCACCTCGCGCCCGTCGTAGACGGCGGAACCGAGTTCGTCCGGCTTGAACGAAACGCCCGTGAGCACCACGTTCTTGGCGCCGAGCGCGTGGACGCCCTTCACCACGTGCTCCACGTACGCTTCGTCGTAGCCCGCGAGAACGGGCTTCTCGCCCAAAAGCAGCGCGGCCTCCGTGAAATTCGGCAGCGCGTAGTCCGCCACGCGCACGAGCCGCGCCATCTTCCGGGGGAAATCCGCCCCGAAGCCGGCGTAGAGCCGGCCGTCGTCCGCCATCGCGGGATCCACGAACTTCAGCGCGCCCGGCTTCGCGGCGGAAGACGTGATCGACAGAATCGGGTCGATCTGGTTCGCGCACACGTAGCCAGTGTAGAACGCGTCGAACGACACGCCGTTTTTGCGCCATTCCGCTTCGATCTTCGGCATCTCGGGCGTCAAATCGCAGAAGCTCCAGCTTTTGAACCCGCCCGTGTGGTTCGACAGCACCGCGCTCGGCAGCACGGCGCATTCGACGCCGCAAGCGGACACGACCGGCAACGCGACCGTCGCGGAGCACTGCCCCACGCACGACACGTCCTGAATAGTCAACAACCGTTTCATTTCAATTTGCTTTGCTTGGTTTCAACGTCAGCGAACGATGAAAATTGATCCGCGCTTCGGCGCGTACGGCGTCACGACGACGATTTTGCAGACGTCGTAGCCGTCGTAGCTCGTGCCGGGCGAGGTCTCGA
>JAKSOX010000087.1 GCA_024405335.1 Kiritimatiellia bacterium | reverse complement strand
CCGAGCGGCGTCGAAAATCTCGACGTCGCGGTGTCGTTGCCGCCCGAAAACATCGACCCCGCGTCCATTCTCGGCTCCAAAATAGTCGAGGAGTTTTTCGCGTGGGCGCGCGAACACTACGATCGCGTGGTGGTCGATTCGCCGCCGTACGGTTTGGTCGGCGACGTGGTGATGCTCTCGGTGCTGGTGGACGCGGTGATGATCATGTGCTGCCCCGACCGCACGCACTTCACCCCCGTGCAGCACGCCGTGAGGAATCTTGCGGAGGCCGGCGCGTCGGTGATCGGCGTGGTTGTGAACGACGTGGAAATGGGCGGATTCGGCCCCGGGTATTGTTCGTCCAAAGAATACGGGTATTATACGTATGGCTACGGATACGGCGCTTACGCGCCGACGCGCGGCCGCGCGGGCGACGCCGCAAAATCCGGCGAAACGGACGCGCGGGAAAGCGACGACGAACTGGACGCGCCGCGGACGCGCGCCGGCGTGACGCCCGGCGTCGATCCGTCCGTGGTGGACGACGAGTGACGTTTGAAAACGGAAGCGGGGACGTTCCCCTGCGATTTGCAAAAGAAGGAGACACAGAAAATGAGACCAGTAGTGTTGATCATCCGCGACGGTTGGGGTGTGAACGAACGCGCGGAGGGCAATTCGGCTTATGCCGCCAAGACGCCCGTCATCGACCAGATCCGCGCCCGCTATCCGCATTGCCTTCTGGACTGTTGCGGCGAGGCCGTGGGCCTGCCCGACGGCTACCAGGGTTCTTCCGAAGTGGGCCACCTGAACATGGGCGCGGGGCGCATCGTGATCCAGGAGCTCAAGCGCATCGACGACGGACTTTCATCCGGCGACTTGTTCAAGAGCGAAAAATGGACGAATCTGATCGCGAACTGGAAGAAGAACAATTCGCAGTTCCATTTCTTCGGATTGTTGCAGGACGAAGGCGTCCACGCGCATCAGGAGCACCTGTTCAAGCTGATGAAGCGCGCGCGCGCGGAATTTCCCGAGGGCCGGATCGTCGTGCATCCGTTCCTCGACGGCCGCGACACGCCGCCGCGTTCCACGCTCGAATACGTGGCGCGCCTCAAGCAGGAGCTCGCCGCCGTTGGCAACGCGACGATCGGCACCGCGATGGGACGCTACTACGGCATGGACCGTTCCAAAAACTACAAGCTCACCACCGAGGCGTACAACTGCATCGTCGCCTGCCAGGGCAAAAAAGCCGCCACGATCGAAGAGGCCGTCAAGGCCGAGTACGCCACCGGCAAAACGCCGGACGGCACGGAGATGACGGACGAATACGTGCCGTGCCACGTGATCGGCGACTACGCCGGCATGAAGGACGGCGACGTGGTGATGCACACCAACTACCGCCAGGACCGCGCCATCCAGCTCACGCAGGCGTTCACGTGCGCGGATTACGCCGACGCCGCGAACCTCGCGGCCAGGCCGCAGGTCGACTTCCTCGGCTTCACGCGCTACTGGGACGAATTCGAGAACTACCTGCTTGGCGCGATGGGCGCGGGCGGCGGCATGGACAATCTCCTCGGCGAAGTCGTGTCGAAGGCCGGACTCAAGCAGCTCCGCCTCGCCGAAACGCAGAAGATCAAGCACGTCACGAGCTTCTTCAACGGCAAGTCCACCACGCCTTCCGAAGGCGAGGACCAGGTGGAAGTGAAGAGCCGTTTCGACGCGGCGACGTTCGCCTCCCATCCGGAAATGGAAGCGTACAACGTCACGGACGAGCTTCTGAAGCGCCTCGAAAACAATCCCTACGGGCTCGTCGTGGTGAACTACGCCAACTGCGACATGGTGGGCCACACGGGCGACCTCAAGGCGGCGACGCGCGCCGTGGAAATCACCGACGAGTGCATCGGCAAGATTCTGCCGCGGCTGCTCGAGCTCGACGCGCACGTGCTCATCTACGCCGACCACGGCAACGCCGAGCAGATGGTGGACTACAAGACGGGCCTCACCAAGACGTCGCACACGCTCAACCTGGTGGATTGCTTCTACGTCGCCAACGACGCCGCCGGCGTCCGTTTGACGCCGCTGGCGAAACTATCCGCCATCGCGCCGACCGCACTGCAGATGCTGGGCATTCCGGTTCCGCCGGAAATGACCACGCCCTCGCTCCTCGCGGGCAAGGAACCGTGGTCCAGGACCGCGCTCGCGATTTGAGCGCGAAGCGTCGGAACGGAGAAAGTCCAGTGCGCGGCAAGTTGATCGCCTTCGTCGTGGCCGCCTGCGTTTTCGCGGGCGCGCGCGCCGACGAAGCGGCCCGGCCGGCCGCGTGCGGGCTTTACGATTATCCCTCCCGGCAGTCCGCGTATCTGCAGCTCCGGCGCGTGTTTGAAGGCGTCGTGAAGGCCGGCGACTGGGCGGCCATGGAAAAATGCTGCGGGTACGGCTTGCGTTTGATGCCTGGCGACGCCACGTGGCAGTACAATCTCGCCTGCGCGTTGAACCGCCAGGGCAAAACGGACGCCGCGCTTGCCGCGCTCGCGAAGGCCGTCGAGTTCGGATTCCGCGACGCGGCGCACGCCGAGGCGGACGGGGACCTCAAAAACCTCGGCACGCTGCCGCGCTTCCGCGAACTCCTCCAGGAAATGCGCCGCGGCGCCGGCAAGCCGATTCCGGGCAAGCCCGTGCTCGCCGTGACCGCCGTGCCGCCGAACGCCGTGGTGACGTTGGGCCCCACCAATCTCACGTGGGATATTGAACGGGGGCGCTACGTGGCGTTGCTTCGTCCAGCGCCGGACGCGTCGCGGAAGCAGGCGGTCCGCGCCGCGAACTATCGCGGTCCCGCCGCCGATTTGCTGTCCACGTGGCTTGCGGACGGCGCCGCCGCCGGCAACGACGGTGACGCGTACGTGAACCGCGACCACGACCATTCGCCGTTGGCCGTGGCCGATTTTCCGGGCCTTTCCGCAATCCGCTACGAGGCGGAGGCGCGCGCAAAAAACGTGGACAAGGCGATTCCGAACACGCTGTTTCCCGCGATGGCCGTGTTCGGCAACGCGTCGCTGGCCATCGTTTCCACGAACGATTCGTGTTCGCTGCCGCGCGCGGCATACGCCGACCATGGCGCCGTGTCGTTTCTGGCGGACGCCTACCTCGACAACCAGTTCTGGGCGTTTCCCGCGCACAAGGACGTGTCGTCCGCGTCGGGAGTCGACCGCTTCCCGGCGGTTTCCCCGTTCGCGCTGGTGACGGAAGGATCGTCCGGATCGGATCAGCCGTATCTTCGGCTCGCGCTTGCGGCCAGCGCCGCGTTCACGCCCGAAACGAAGAAAAAGCTGCTGGAGACGAAACGCCTCGCGCCCACGCTGCAGGCGCTGTTGCGCCGCCATTTGAAAACCGTTCGCAACGCCGACGACTACCTCACCGCGCGCGCGCATCCCACCGCGTTCCCGTCGAACGGCGTGGACGCCGCGGCGCTCGTCGCCGCCGCGCACGCGCTCAAGCCGGACGCAATACCTCCCGTGGCCGTGTTGACGCCGCTCGCTCCGCGCCAGGCGGTGGGACTGGCTCCCCGCCCCCGCTATTTCATGATTTCGCCGTGCGCGGTGGGCGTGAAGCTGAACGCCACGGATCTCGTCCGCACGTTTCCGTTCCACGCCGTGGCGGGCGGCAAAAACGCGCTGCCGCGCGTTTGCTGGCGCGTGGTGCACGGCGATTCCGCGCGGGTGACGGTGTCGCCCGGCGCCGAGCCGGACGTCCACGAACTCACCGTCGATTGCCGCGGCCTGACCAATCGCGTCGACGTGGCGTGCTTCGCGAAAGACCTCGCCACGGACTGGGGCGCGCCGAGTTTCGTTTCCTTCTGTCCCGCCGATCCGGAGAAGCCATGAAATCAATCTTCATCATCGACCTGATGCCGTTCCTCTACCGCGGCTACTTCGTGTTCCTCAAAAAACCGCGCCTCACGGCGTCCGGCCTGAACGTGAGCGCCTTGATCGGTTTCGCGAACGGCGTCACTTCGATTCTCGCCGACCACAAGCCGACCCACGCCGTGCTGGCGATGGATCCGGAAGGGAAGACGTTCCGCCACGAGGCGTACCCCGCCTACAAGGCGCAGCGCCAAAAGATGCCCGAGGACCTCGCCGCGAACATTCCGTACGCGTTCGAACTCGCCGCCGCGCTGGGCATTCCCGTGATCCGCCAGGCGGGTTTCGAAGCGGACGACGTGATGGGCACCCTGGCCGTGAAGGCGGTGGCGGCCGGATTCGACGAAGTGTACGTGGCCACGCCGGACAAGGACGCCGCACAGCTCGTCCGGCCAGGGGTGAAACTTTTTCGTCCGGGCCACGGCGGCGACGCGCCGGAAATCTACGACGAGGCGAAAGTCCGGGAACATTGGCATCTGGCCGATCCCGGACAGATGATTGACTACCTCGCGCTCGCGGGCGACGCGGCGGACAACGTCCCCGGCATCCGCGGCGTGGGCGAAAAGACGGCGGCGGGACTGCTCGAAAAATACGGCACGGTGGAGAACGTTATCGCGCATGCGGCGGATATCCCCGGAAAACTCGGCGAGAAGGTCGCGGCCGGAGCCGAAGACGCGAAAACGTCCAAGTTCCTCACCGCGATCCGCACGGACGTGCCGATCGAGCCGGATTGGGACGCCTACGCGCTCACGCCGCCGGACGCGGCGAAACTGTCCGCGACGTGCGCCAAGTACGAACTCAACCAGCTCGCCAGCCGCATGGGCGTAGCGGCGGTTCAGGCGTCGGCGGTTCCCGCCGCGCCGGACGAATCTTCGCTGAAGACGCTCGAAGATTTCCCGCACGATTACCGCGTCGTGACCACGGAGGCGGAAGCCCGCGCGCTCGCGCGCGAACTCGAGGCCGCGCCGCGGTTCGCCTTCGACACGGAAACGCCGAACGAAACGAACGCGCGCACCGCGCATCTGCTGGGCATGAGCTTCGCGACCGCGCCCGGCAAGGCGTGGTACGTGGCGATGCCTCGGGGCGCCGCGTCTTCGGCCGGCGACCTTTTCGCGTTCGCCGCCGAAGACGCCGGCGATTCCGAGGCCGAAGTGAAGCGTTTCGTGTCCGTTTTCGCCAAAGCGTTCGCGGATCCCGAAAAAACGCTGGTCGCGCACAACGCCAAGTTCGACGTGACGCTGTTGAGGCGCTACGGCATCCGTTTCGGAAGCGTCGTGCACGACACGTTGCTCGAACACTACGTGCTCGACGCCGCGGCGCGCCACGGAATGGACGCCGTCGCGCGCGACGTGCTCGGCTACGACCCCATCCCGATCACGCGGTTGATCGGCGAACCCGCGCGCGGCAAACCGCAGAAGAACATGGCGGACGTGCCGCTCGCGGAAATCGCGGAATACGCCGCCGAGGACGCGGACGTCGCGTTGCGGCTCGAGGACGCGCTCCGTCCCAAGGCGGAAGCCGCCGGCGCGCTGGAGGCGCTCGAGAAAAGCGAGGAGCCGCTGGTGGAAATCCTCGCGGACATGGAGGCGGAAGGGGTGCGCGTGGACGTGGCGGCGCTGCGCGCGTACGGCGTCCAGCTGGACCGCGAAATACAGGGGCTCGTGGCGAACATCCGCCGCTTCGGCGATCCAGGGCTGAACCTCGATTCGCCCAAGCAGCTCGGCGATTTGCTCTTCAACAAATTGAAGCTCGACGCGTCGCTCGCGAAAAAGACCTCGACGGGGCAGTATTCCACGGACGAGAAGACGCTGCAGAAGCTCGTCGATTTCCATCCCGTGGTGTTCGACCTGCTCGAGTACCGCGCGTGCTCGAAATTGAAATCCACCTACGTGGACAAGTTGCCCGCGTGCATCGACCCGGCGGACGGGCGCGTGCACACCACCTTCGCGCAGGCGTTCACGGAAACGGGCCGGCTTTCCTCCTCCGAGCCGAACTTGCAGAACGTGCCGGTGCGCACGGAGCGCGGCAAGTTCATCCGCGCGGCGATCGTTCCCCGCCCCGGCAATGTGCTCGTTTCGGCCGACTATTCCCAGATCGAACTCCGGCTCATGGCGGCGGCGAGCGGGGACGAAGCCATGCTCGCGGCGTTCGCGAACGGCGAAGACGTGCACCGCGCGACGGCGTCGCGCGTTTTCGGCGTTCCGTTCGAGGCGGTCACGCCGGAGCAGCGCTCCAAGTGCAAGATGGTCAATTTCGGCATCATCTACGGCATTTCGGCGTTCGGCCTTTCGCAGCGGCTCAAGGTGACGCGCCGCGAAGCGGCGGATTTGATCGATGCGTACTTCCGCCTGTATCCGACGGTGCGCGCGTACATGGACGAATCGGTCGCGAAGGCGCGCGCGTGCGGATACGCCGTGACGGCGCTTGGGCGGCGGCGGACGCTGCGCGACATCAACTCGCGCAACGCCACGGCGCGCCAGGCGGCCGAGCGCGACGCCATCAACACGCCCATTCAGGGTTCGGCGGCGGATTTGATCAAACTCGCGATGGTGCGCGTCGCCCGTGCGCTGAAGGCCGAAGGCCTGAAGGCGAAGATGATCCTGCAGATCCACGACGAACTGCTCTTCGACGTGCCGCCAGGCGAGGTCGGGCGCGTGAAGGAACTCGCGCGCCGCGAAATGTCGGGCGCGTGGGATTTCGGCGTGCCGCTCGAGGTCTCGGTGGGCGCCGGCCCCAATTGGCTCGAAGCGCACTGATTTCGGTGCCCCGCCGCGGTCGCGAAGGACCTCGCGGCCGCATCGCGAACCGCGACCGCCCGTCGCGGACGTCGAAGAGAAGGAGATTCGGTCGTTGTGATTGGCAAATCGTGAAAGCAATTCCTTGCCTATAACCCTATACTCGTCAGTTGAAGTTGGCTGAACTGCGCGAAGCCCGCATAAACATTGGGCCAGGTCGCGTTTGACCTCCTCACCTTTTGGGTGAGGTCAAAATGGCGAATCCGCGCACGTTTTCCGTGGCGGACGCGGCCGCGATGTGGTAAAATACGCAACCTATGGACAAATTAGCGATTGGTCTCAACAAGACGTTGGGCAAGGCGGCCGACTTCCTGTCGGCCGAGGGGAAGCGCATGTACTTTCCCTACGGGGGCATTCTCGGCCAGGGGGCCGAGGCGAAAAAGTGCGCGTTGAATGCGACGATCGGCATGGCGTTCGAAGAGGACGGGTCGCCGCTCGTGATGAAGTGTTTCGCCGACAAGGTGAATCTCGACAAGAAGGCGTTTCTCTACGCCGGCAGTTTCGGTTTGCCCGCGCTGCGCGAAACGTGGAAGGCGCTGCAGGTCAAGAAGAACCCGTCCCTCAAGGGCGTGTCGTATTCGCTGCCCGTGGTGACGAACGCGCTCACGCACGGTTTGCGCATCTGCGCGGAGCTTTTCGCGGGTCCGGCGGACAAGGTGGTGGTTCCGGATCTTTACTGGGACAACTACGCGCTCATCTTCCAGGAGGCCGCGGGGTCCAAGCTCGAAACCTTCAACACCTTCAAAAACGGCGCGTTCGACGCGGCGGCGCTCAAACGGGCGCTGCTGGGCGCGGGCAAGAAGAAGATCCTCATCCTCAACTTTCCGAACAACCCAACGGGCTACACCGCCACGCTGGACGACGCGAAGAAGATCGTGGCGGCGGTGAAGGCGGCCGCGGAGGCGGGCAAGAAGATCGTGGCGGTGCTCGACGACGCGTATTTCGGCCTCGTCTACGAAAAGGGCGTCCACGGGGAGTCGCTCTTCGCGGAATTCGCGGCGCTGCACGAAAACGTGCTCGCGGTGAAGCTCGACGGCACCACCAAGGAGGACTACGTGTGGGGCCTGCGCGTCGGCTTCG
>JAKSOX010000086.1 GCA_024405335.1 Kiritimatiellia bacterium | reverse complement strand
CCGAGGTTGAGGATCGTGTCCATCATGCCCGGCATCGACGCGCGCGCGCCGGAACGGACCGACACGAGCAGCGGGTTCTTCTTGTCGCCGAACTTCTTGCCGGCGGACTTCTCGAGCTTTTCGATGTACTCCATCACCTGGGCCATGACGTCGTCGCCGATCTTCTTGCCGTCGTCGTAATAGCGCGTGCAGGCCTCGGTGGTGATCGTGAAGCCCTGCGGCACGGGCAGCCCGAGCCCGGCCATTTCCGCGAGATTGGCGCCCTTGCCGCCCAGCAGCTCGCGCATGTTCGCGTTGCCTTCCGTCTTCCCCGCGCCGAAGAAGTACACGTATTTCTTGTCTTTCATCTTTTCTTCCTTCTCTTTGTCCATGCGCGGACCTTCCGCGCTTCCGTCTCTTTTTTTGTAAATGCGCGTATTTTACGCTCCTTCCGCCATCCCGTCAACCGAAATCGGCCTCGTCCCGGCTTCCGGGGTGCGATTTGGCGCCGGGCGCGCGCCTTCAGCGCGCCAATGCGTCCACGGCCGCCAGCAACGACGGCACCACCGGGAAACCCGTCGCCGCGAGCCGCTCGTCCGTTTGGTGGCCGCCCGACACCAGCAGGCATTCCACGCCCAGGTCGCGCGCCACTTCCGCGTCGTGCTGCGTGTCGCCCACGCACGCGAAGGACGTGCGCGGCGTTTCGGCGCGGAGACGCGCCATCAGCGCGCGGCCGCGGTCCAGCTTCGACTCGCCGGACAGGTTGTCCGTGCCGCAGACGAAATCGAAGTAGCCGCGCAGGCCGAAGCGGACGAGCGCGGCGTCGAGCATTCCTTCGTGGTGCGCCGAAAGCACGCCCTGGCGGAATCCCAGCGCGCGGGCGCGTTCCAGCGCCGCCACGGCGTCCGGGCGCGGACGCTGCGGTTCGGCGGCCACGAATGAGTGGAAGTCGGTGCAGATGTCGCCCCAGTCCCACTTCGCGAGGTCCACGCCGAGTTCGGCGTAGAACGGGCGGACGGGGAAACCGAAACGGGCGCGGTAATGCGTTTTGTCCGTGGGCTTGGCGCCGCGCGAAACGAGCATGCGGTTCAGCGCGGCCACCACCGCGTCCACGTCGTCCAGCAACGTGCCATTCCAGTCCCAGATGATCGTCAAGTCGCGCATCTGCGTCTCACGGATTGATTTCGTCGAAGGTCTCCTGCGTGGGCGCGGGCGGCGGCATGTTGCGCTCCATCTCTTCGACGGCGGCCGCTTCGGCGGCTTCTTCGGCGGCCGTTTCGTCCTTCTGGGAACGGTCCCCGAAGCGGACGTAGTCGCGGAAGAAGTTCATCTTCACGTCGCCCGTTTCGCCGTTGCGGTGTTTTGCCACGTCCACCACGGCGAGGTTTTCCGTTTCCTTGTTGTCGCGCGTCGCGCGCACCATGTACGGGCGGCGCAACATCATCACCACGTCCGCGTCCTGTTCGATCGAACCCGAATCGCGCAAGTCGGAAAGTTTCGGCACTTCGTCCTTGTCGCCGCGTTTTTCGTTCGCGCGCGAAAGCTGCGAGAGCACGATCACCGGGATCTTGAGCTCCTTCGCCATCGCCTTGATCTGGCCGGAGATGCGGGCCACTTCGATCTGCCGTCCCTGCTTGGACACTTCGCGGCAGGCGCACAGCTGGAGGTAGTCGATCACCACCAGCTCGATGCCGTGCTGACGCTTCATGCGGCGCGCGCGGGCGCGCAGGTCCGCGATGTCGAGGCCGCTCGTGTCGTCCACGAAAATCGGCGCCTTTTTGAGTTCGCCCGAAGCGCGGATGAGCCGCTGGCCCACGTCCGCCTTCTCGCCCGGCGTGAGCAGGTTGCGCGCGATGCGCCACGAATTCGCCTTCGCGCGGCCGCAGAGCATGCGCTTCACCAGCGACCCCACGTCCATTTCCAGTGAGAACACCAGAACGGGATGAGGCCGCGCGTTGAGCTCGTTGCCCTGGGCGTCCTTGCGGCTGTTGAAGGGAATGCCGTTGATGTCCTGGCCGAGCGCCACGTTTTCCGCGATGTTCATGGCGAAGGACGTCTTGCCCACGGAAGGACGCGCCGCGATCACGATCATTTCCGACGGCCTCAGCCCGAGCAGTTTTTCGTCCACGTACTTGAACCCCGTGGGCAGGCCTTCGATCGAGCCGCGCGAATCGAGCGCGTGCTCGATCCGGCGGAACGTGTCCGCCACGGCCGTTTTCCAGTCCGTTTTGCCGCCGGCCGACCCGCCGATGCCGAGGAACGCCGTTTCCGTTTCGCCGAGGACCACGTCCGCGTTCGCGGCGATTTCGGGATCGAAGCACTTGCGCTCCGTCTCGCGCGCCGTGTTGATGAGCTTGCGCAGCACGTGCTTCTGGCGGACGATGTCGACGTAGTATTCCGCGTGCGCGGAAGTCGGCGTGCCGGCGACGAGCGCCTGGATGGCCTCCACGCCGCCCACCGCGTCGAGCCGCCCGAGCGCGCGCAGCCGTTCGTTCAGCGTGAGCGCGTCGATGGGCAGCGAATTCTGCGACATGTCCGTGAGCGTTTCGAACAGCATGCGGTGGCGCGGGTCGAAAAACGACTCCGGCACGAGACCGTTCGCCAAACACAAATCCAACACGCGGGCGTCGTCGCCCGTTTCGGCGTCCAGCAGGATGGACCCCAGCACGCCGCGCTCGGCTTCCGCGCTGTGCGGCGGCACTTTCACTTGTTCTTCCATGGCCGCGATTATAGCAAATCGGGCGCATGTCCACGCGCCCGACATGTCAATCGATGCGCACCGCTTGTGCACAGCTTGCGCACGTCGGACGCAATGCTCGAAAGCGGAAATTCCGTCCGCGCGCGGGTCAGAAATCGCAGCGGACGGAAAAGAGGAACGCGCGGCCGTTGCCGGGATACACGTACCAGGAACCGAAGTATTCGCCGTAGCTGGCGTAACGGCGGTCGAAGAGGTTGTCCACGTCGAACGAAAACGACAGTCCCTTCGCGGCCTCCCAGCCAGGCATGACGCGCAGACCGCAGTCGAACAGCGTCGCGCATGGCAGTTTGCCGCCCGCGTTCGCGAAATCGCCGCCGTGGCGCTGCTCGCCCACGAACCGCACGCCGCCACGCACGGACAGCCAATCGGCCAAAAACCATTCGCCGTACGCCCGCGCCAGCTGCGCCGGCACGAGCGGCACGTCGTTGCCGTCGTGCGGGCCTTCCGAAAACCGCGCGCGGTTGAGCGTGCACAGGAGTCCGGCGGAACCGACGTTCTTCCGGCTCCACGTGAAGGACGCCTCGGCGCCGCAACGGCGGACACGGTCGGGCGCGTTGACGTTGCCGCCGTTCTGGTACAGTATTTCGTCGTCGACAAGCGAGTGGAACACGGCGAGCGCCGCGTTGAACTCGCCGCAGAACGTCCAGTCGAATCCAGTCTCGACGTTGTCGCCCCGTTCCGGCTCGAGTTCCATGTTCGGGACCGCGTACGCCGAAAACAGTTCGTCCGCCAGCGGCGCATGGTAGAACCGCGACCACTTCGCGAACGCCTTCACCGTCTCGGCCGGACGCCACAACACGCCCGCTTCTGCGGCGACGGCGGAGGAGGCCTTGCCCGACGCCCCCTCCTCGCGGCGGTACGTCGCCGCGCCGTAGTCGTAGCGGAAATCGCCGTCGTAGCGGTCGCGCGAGCAGATGCCTTCGCCGCGCGCGCCCGCGAATACGGACAGCGTCTCCAGCACGGCCAATTCGTCCCGCGCGAAAAGCGCCGCCGAAAAGCGGTTGTAGTCGTTTTCGCCGCCCGCCGATCCGGGTTGCGACGAATCGCCGAAGAGCAAATCGTCCTTCAGGTCGACGCCGGCGTCGAAACGGTTCTCCAGGCCGAAGCGCCTCGCGTCGTTGGACGCTTTCAGCGACGCGGCGAAGCCGTAGACGTCGTATTCCAGGTTCCCGTACGAGCGGCTGTTCCGGTTGCGGAACGAAAGCGACCCTTCCACGGCGTTTTCGTCGTCCACGACGCCGTTCGCCGAAACCGAAAAGCCGTACACGTCGTTGCGCGCGTGCGATGAACGGTCGTCCGCCGAACGCGCGCGTTTTTTCCAGCCCCCGCCGCCGGAATCGGCGTACAATCCGCCTGGAAGCCCATACGAGGAATTGGAGTAGAACGCCTTGAGAGCAGCCCACGAACCATTGCCGAAGCGCTGTTTGACTCCGCCCTTGGCCGACCAGAATTCGTACTGCGCGTTGTCGCGCCAGCCGTCCGAGCGGTCGTAATCGGCGCTCGCCCAATAGGTGACGCCGTCCGGTTCCGATCCGCCCCGCGTGCCGGCGTGTCCTCCCGCGGCGCCCAGATTGCCGGCGTGGGTCTCCAAAGTCGTCTTGCGCTCGTAGTCGTCCGCGTCCGACACCACGTTGACCACGCCCGCGGACGCATCGGATCCGTACAGCACGGTTTGCGGGCCGTGCAGCACTTCCACGCGCTCGACCGAACGCACGGGCACGCGCATCAGATCCTGCGCCGCCATGTCGGGGTTGTTCAGGTCTTCGCCGTCCACGAGGATTTTGACGCGTCCGAAACCGTTCGCGCCGCCGCCGCGCATGGAAACCTGCGCCAGAGCCGGCGTTCCCGACGAACGGAAATGCACGTTCGCGCGCCGCTCCAGAAGCGCCGCCGTCGACGACGCGCCGGAGGACTCCACGTCCGCGCGCGTCAACACGTCCACGTGCGAGGCCATTTCGGCTTTGGACCGTCCGAAGCGGCTGGCCTCGACCACCACCGCCGGGAGCTCGAAAACGCCGTTCGCGGCGCCGGGCGCGACGCCTCCGGCCAAGGCGGCGAACGCCGCCAACGTTGTTCTGCGCATGTCGTCTTTCCCCCTCCTGCGAGGGTACTTGAAGTTTTCGGACGGTCCGCATTCCGGCTGTAACGGCTGCGCGGCAGCGCCTGGTTTTCACAGGACTTTCCGGATTCCGTCCGACGGCGCCGGTCACTGGCGGTTCAACTTGAAACCGCCGCCCAGCGCCTTGTAAAGCGAAACGAGACTGATGGAAATGTTGCTTCTGGAAACGACGAGCGCCTCCTCGAACAGGAGCAGCGAACGCTGCGCGTCGAGCACGTTGTTGAAGTCGGCGAGGCCGTTCTTGTACAGGTCGCGCGAAATCGTCTCCGCGTCCTTCGCCGCCTTCACGGCCGCCTGCAGCGCGCGGTAGCGGTGGAATTCCTGCGTGTAGGCGGAATAGGCGTCGCGCGTTTCGCGGAACGCCGTCTGCACGGCGAGCTCGTAGCCGCAGATCGCCTCGTCCATCTTGGCTTCTTCGACGCGCATGTTCGCGATGACGTTGCCGCCCTGGAATATCGGCCAGGAAACGCTCGGCCCGACCGTGGCGTAGAGGGAACCGGGCTGGAAGAATTTCTGCACCTTGGCGGACTCGAGCCCGAGCGTGCCGTTGATGTGGAATTTCGGGAACAGGAGACTCTTGGCCACGCCCACGCGGGAAACCTGCGCGGCAAGGCGGCGTTCCGCCGCCTTCACGTCCGGGCGGGCGCGCATCACGTTCAGCGGAATCGACTCCACGCGCTGCGGCGCCACGATCCAGTCGCGGTCGGGGCAGTCGCGGAGCATTTCGTGGAGCGCGCCGGGCATCGTTCCCGCCAACAGGGCCAGCGCGTTCATGTACTGCTCTTCCTGCACCAGCATGCCGGGGATGTTCGCGCGCGTTTCCTCCACCACGTACTTGGACTGGTTCACGGCCAGCTGGTCGCCGATGCCGGAGTCGAGGCGCGTCTTCAGAATCTCGTACGTCTCGGTCTGCAGTTTCAGGTTGGCGCGCGCCACCTCCAGACGCTGCTGGACCTTGCGCAGCTCGAGGTATTCGCGGCAGATTTCCGAAGTGAGCGTCACCCAGGCGTCCGCCAGCGTGTAGTTGGCGGATTCCATGAGGCGGACCGACGCCTCGACTTCGCGGCGACGGCCGCCGAAGACGTCGAGTTCCCAGGAAGCGTCGAAACCGCTTTGGAACAGCTCTCCGTGGCTGGCGCGGGCGCCGCCCGCGTCGTAGGACTTCCGCATCGACGAGCTCGTGTTGCGGTGCAGTTCGGAATGCGTGGCGGCGGCGCCGAAGTTGAAGGTCGGCATCAGCCCCGCGCCCGCGCCGACGCACGCCCAGCGCGCCTGCTGCAAACGGTGCATGGCCATCTGGAACATGAGGTTTTCGGAAACGGCGCTGGCCATGAGGTTGGTGAGAACCGGATCACGGAACGCGCACCACCAGCAGTCGAGCTTGTCCGCGGACAGCGGCTGGCGCGGATCCTCCGCGCCGACGGCCGGCTTGAATTCGCCGGAGGCCGTGACGTTGGTGGTGGGGTATCCCGCGTCGGGAGACCACATTTCCGGCGTCTCGATCACGGGTTCGACGTAGTCGGGGCCGACCATGAAACCCTTGGGCTGGGAGTAGCATCCGGCCGCGATCGCGGCCAACGCCAACGCGGAAACGCAAACTTCGTTCGTCGTCATCATTCGTCCTTTCACGATCAAACCGAAACCGTCAAACTTCCGCCTTCGCCCGTTCGCGCAACTGGCGGCGGCGATACGCGGAAGTGGAAAGATATGCGAAAAAGCGCTTGACTGACTCGCGCCACGTCTGGAACAGCGCGTAGAGCCCCGGCACCAGCAAAATTCCGAGTCCCACGGACGCCGCCATGCCCCAGAACTCGGTGGTGCCGAGGTGGTGGCGGCTTTCCGCGCCCGCGCCCGTGGCGATCATCATCGGCAGCGTGCCGAGCAGCGTCGTGAGCGCCGTCATCAGAAGCGCGCGCAAACGCTCGCCAGCCGCGGCGCCCGCGGCCTCGACGATGCCGAAGTTCTCTTTTTCGCGCTTGTCCTTCGCGAATTCGACGATCAGAATCGCGTTCTTCGAGGCGAGGCCCACGAGCAACACGAGGCCGAGCTGCGCGTAGACGGAAAGCGGGAACGGCGAACCGGTCGTCGCGATGCCCCAGTACTTCAACCCGAGGAGCGCGCCCAGCACGGCCACGAAGATCGAGAGCATCACCGGCATCGGAATCGTCCACGACTCGTACTGCGCCACGAGGAACAGGTAGCCGAAAATCACCGCGAGCAGAATCAGCGGCGCCGCCGTGCCGGCGTTGCGCTGCTCCTGGAAGGAAATGCCCGTCCACGCGATGTCGAACCCCTTCGGGAGTTCGGCGAGGCAGAGCTCGCGGATTTCCTTCATCAGCGTGCCCGAAGCGACGCCGGGCGCGGGGATCACCGTCACCATCGCGGACGTGTACTTGTCGCGCGTCGCGACGGTGCGCGGACCGAGCTCGCGCGAGACTTCGCCGAGCGAGCCGACGGGAACCATGTTCCCCGTCTCGCTGCGCACGTAGAGCCGGCGGATGTCGTCCGGCGTGGACCGGCCGCTGAAATCGGCCTGCACCGTCACGCGGTTCACCTGCGTGCCGAGGTTGATGTCGTTCACGTAGCGCGAACCCAGGTAGTTCTGCAGCGTCTCGTACACGGTGGCGACCGGCACCTTCAGCATTTCGGCCTTGACGCGGTCGAGATTGAAGTAGAGTTTCGGCGTCTTCGCGTTGAAGCCGGACATCGCCATCATCACGTCTGGGCGTTGGCCGAGTTTCCTGAGCAGGTTTCCGAGCACTTCGTCGACCTTCATCGGGTCGGTGTCCGCCTTGTTCTGGAGGTGGAAGCAGATGCCGTTCGCGAGGCCGAGGCCGGGAATCGCCGGCGGCGTGAACACGCTCCACTTCGGCTCGGGAATCTGCGAGAGGAGCTGCTGCACCTTGTGGGAGAAGCGCACCGCGTGCTGCTCGGGATTCG
>JAKSOX010000085.1 GCA_024405335.1 Kiritimatiellia bacterium | reverse complement strand
GCATCGCGGCGTGCGACTGGGTTTGGATGCTCGACTTCGCGGATCGCGCGCTGGGGCGTTGAGGAACGGGCGTTCGGGACCATGTCGTTTCCGCTGTTGGCAAACGCGGCGTCATCTGTTAAAATTCTTCGCATGAAAAAGAGCAAAGCATTTCCGTTCGTCCTCGCCGTTTTCGCGGCGTTGGGCGTTTTCGCCGAATCGGCCATTCCGCTGCCGGAGCATCCGCGTCCCGATTGGGAGCGAGCCGAATGGCTGAACCTGAACGGCCCGTGGGATTTCGGGTTCGAAGCCGGCAAGTTCGACCGGAAGATCCTCGTGCCGTTCGGGTGGGGGTGCAAGCTTTCCGGTGTCGAGGACGAAGGCGACACCGGCCACTACCGCCGTTCGGTGACGGTGCCGGCGGCGTGGAAGGGCAAGCGCGTGTTCGTGGTGGTGGGCGCGGCGGACCACGACACGACCTGCGTTTTCGACGGCAACGACCTGGGCAAGCATTCGGGCGGCTACGTGCCGTTCGAATACGAGCTCACCGAGCTCGTGCGCTGGGGCGAAGCGCAGACGCTGGAATTCAAGATATGGGACCCCAATCCCGCCGAAGCGCGTGCGGGGCACTACCTGTACGGCAAGCAGGGCTACGGCAACGCCCGCGGCATCTGGCAGACGGTGTACCTCGAAGCGCGCGGCGACGCGTATCTCGAATGCGTCCGGTTCGTGCCGCACGTGGCGGAAGGCGCCGTGGACGCGGTGGTGCGGTTGGGCGCGCCGGCGTCCCGCGACGGCGTCTGCACGGTGGAGCTGGAAGGCAAGCGGCACGAAGTGCCCGTGGCGGCGGGGTCGGTTTTCGGCTTCGCCACGATCAAGCTGGAGAAGCCGCGCCTTTGGACGCTCGAGGATCCGCAGCTCTACGACGTCGCGTGCCGTTACGGCGACGACGCGGTGAAGACGTATTTCGGGTTCCGCGAAATCGGCACGGGCAAAACGCCGAACGGGCATCCGTACGTGACGCTCAACGGCAAGCCCGTCTATCTGCAGATGTGCCTCGACCAGAGCTACCACCCGGACGGCTGGTACACGTTTCCCAGCGACGAATTCATGAAGAACGAGATTCTCCTGTCCAAAAAACTCGGCTTGAGCGGCAATCGCGTGCACATCAAAGCCGAGATTCCGCGCAAGCTGTATTGGGCGGACAAGCTGGGCGTGCTCATCCAGGCGGACGTGCCGTGCGCCTGGGGCGACGCCAGCGAGGCGATGTTCGAAGAGCACTGGAAGTGCTTCGAGGGCATGGTCCGCCGCGACTTCAACCACCCGTGCGTCTACCAGTGGACGCTTTTCAACGAGACCTGGGGCCTGTTTTCCAACCGTTCGCTCGCGATGGGGCTCGCGTCCGGCGCGGGCGGCCGCAAGCGCGTCTACCGCGATTGGGCGCAGCGCAAGGTCGCCGAGGCGTACGCCAAGGCCAAGTTCTTCGATCCCACGCGGCTGGTGGAAGACAACTCGGCGTGCCACCACGACCACGTGGCGACCGACGTGAACTCCTGGCACATATACCTGCCCGGCTACGAATGGGAGCGCGTTCTCGCGGGCACCTGCGCGACGAACGCGCCTGGCTCCTCCGACAACTACGTGGCCGGTCAGTTCCAGAAGGGCGAGCCGATGATGAACTCCGAGTGCGGCAACGTGTGGGGCTACCGCGGGTCCACGGGCGACGTGGACTGGAGCTGGGACTACCACATGATGATCAACGCGTTCCGCCGCCATCTCCAGTGCGCGGGCTGGCTCTACACCGAACACCACGACGTGATCAACGAGTGGAACGGCTATGTCCGGTTCGACCGCACGCCCAAGCACGACGGTCTCGGCGAGCTGTTTCCGGGGATGTCGCTGAAGGACCTGCACGCGGATGCGTACGTCGCGCTCGACGAAGAGCTGTGCCGCACCTACGAGCCCAGGAAGCCGTTCTTGGTGCCGGCGACGATTTCGCTCGTCACCGACAAGTACGCCGGGCAGGAGCTGGTGTTGCGGTGGGACTACCGCTGGTTCGGCGCGGACGGCCGCCTGCGCGAAGCGCCCGGCGGCAGCATGCCGCTCGGCAAGGCGAAGGGCTGGCAGAACGAAAAGATCGCCGACGTGCGCGCGATGCCGCCGGCGGACGACTGCGCCGGCGTGCTGTGCGTGACGCTTTACGCGGGCCGCAAACCGATCGCGCGGAACTTCCACTGCTACGTCGCCTATTCCGACGCCACGACGCCGGCCGTGAAGCCGGCGAAGGCCGAGTGGTCGCAAAAGACCTGGGACGTGCTCGACGGCAAGAAATTCTGCGGCGCCGGCAAGGGGTTCTTCGAATACGAGTTCGCGTTGCCGGCGGAAGGCAAGCCCACGTTCCGCGCGGAGCTTTCGTCCAAGCGCCTGAACGGCAAGGACGTCCCCGACGAGTCCGGCAAGAAGGATCCCGGGGTCGACTACATGCTCGGCGGCGGCAGCTACGACCGGTCCCGCAACCCCAACAGCTATCCGATGACGTCCGACGACAAGTGGGTGTCGTCGGTGAAGGTGTACGCCAACGGCGTGCTGGTGAAGACGGTCGCCCTCGCCGACGATCCCGCCGACCACCGCGGCATTCTTTCCTGGCACAACCAGAAGAGGGATTGGCATCTGAACGAAGCGGGCAGCCACGGTTGGCTGGTGGAGGCGGAGATCCCCGCCGACGCGCTCGCTAAGCGGTCGGACGGCAAAGTGTCGATTCGTCTCGAAGCCGACCGCGGGTTGGCCGTGTACGGCAAGCGGTTCGGGCGGCTGCCGCTGGATCCCGGCGTGTACGGCGTCAAATGACCTCAAATGACATTTCAAACGCCGGAGTGTTCCGGCTCGTCAAAACGTGATATAATCAACAACCATGAAAGACATAGAACTTTGTCCGTGCAAGAGCGGAAAAACATACGGTGAATGCTGCGGACCCGTCCATGCCGGGGCGCGCAAGGCGGAGACGGCCGAGGAGTTGATGCGCGCGCGCTACTCTGCGTACGCCGTCGAGGAAATCGGCTTTCTGAAGACGTCCGGCGGATCCGACGTGCAGGCCGAGTTCGACGAAAAGTCGTCCCTCGAATGGGCGCGCAGCGCCAAATGGAACGGACTCGAGATCCTCGCGACGGAAAAGGGCGGCGTCGGCGACGACGAGGGCGTCGTGGAGTTCGTGGCGCATTACGCGGCGCAGGGCAAGGACGTCGCGCACCACGAGCGAGCTTTCTTCCAGAAAATCGACGGCGAATGGAAGTTCATCGACGGCGAAATCCAAACGGGCGAGCCGTACCGCCGCGAGCAGCCGAAAATCAACCGCAACGCGCTTTGCCCGTGCGGCAGCGGCAAGAAATACAAGAAGTGCTGCGGGCGCAACGCCTGATCGCAAGACGGACGGGAAGCATGCAATCGGCCGCGTTTCTTTTCGATCTGGACGGCACGCTCATCGATTCCGAGATGCAGTGGTCGCGCGCCATCGTCGACTTTTTGGCCGACCGCGGCGCGCCCACCACGCTCGACTACGTTGCCTCGATCGTTTTCGGACACAGCTGGGCGGACATCCAGGCCTTGTTGCACAAGGTGTTTCCAAGTTTGCCGAAAACCACGATGGACCAGGACGCGGCGGCGTTGCGCCCGTATTACCAGCGCATATCGCCCGATCCGACCCAGTTGGTCATTCCGTCGTCCGTCGCCTTTTTCAAAAAGGCGTCCAAATTGGCGCCGTGCGTGATCGTTTCCGGTTCGCCGCATGCGGACGTGGAGGCGGCGGTTCGCTTCTGCGGACTGGAAGGGTGCGTGAAATTCGTGCTCGGCGCGGAGGACTACGGCCGCGGAAAACCGGCGCCGGACGGGTATTTGAAGGCGGCGGCGATGCTTGAAGTGGACGCGAGCGCCTGCGTGGTGGTGGAAGATTCCACGGCCGGCGTCAAGGCGGGACGCGCCGCGGGCATGCGCGTTTTGGGCATCGACCGCAATCGGACGATCCGGCAGGATTTCACGGGCGCGTCCTGGATCGTCCACGATTTGGGCGAGATTGACGTGAAGGAAGTTTTCGGCAATTGGGAAACCGCAGCGGAGTGAAGGGATGACGACGAGAATCTTGTTGGGCGCGTGCATGGGCGTTTTGCTGGCTGGGTGTTTCGACAACATGTCGGCGCCGACTGACGCGGTGACGGCGACGTCGCTGGAGCAGTTGGCGGCGACCAACCGCGCGGCCGTGCAACGGCTCATTCTGCGCGGCAACGGCAAGTCCGTTTCGGCGGCTGATTTGGCGGGCATGCCCGTCCTCGAAATGCTCGACTTGTCTGAAAACGCGCTGGCGGAAATTCCCGAGGCCGTCTTCGTCCAGAAGAATCTCGAAGAGTTCTATTTCGCCCGCAACGCGCTTGCGAAAGTACCGGTCCGCTTGGGCGAGCTCGCAAACCTCGACTACATCAATTTAGATGACAACAAGCTCGAATCCGCCGATGGACTCGGGCAGTTCCCGAAACTAATGTGGCTCCGGTTGAACGGCAACGCGCTCAAGGAGATTCCGGCGTCGCTGGGTTCTCTCAAGCATTTGCAGCGTTTCTACGCGAGCCGCAACCAGATCAAGGAAATCGGCGAAGCGGTCCGGCAGTGGACCGAGCTCGAAGACCTCGTGCTCGACGGAAACCCGATTTCGGCCGTGCCCGAGTGGCTGGTGGATTTGCCCAAGCTGAAGGGCGTGTCCCTCAACGGCACTCGGGTGACGAAACTGCCGGCCGAACTCGAGAAGTGGCGCAAGCTCGACTACCTGTCCCTGGGCGGTTGCGCGTTTCCGGCCGATGAAATGAAGCGCATCCGCGCGGCATTGCCGGACGTGGCCATCGTGTTCTGACGTTTTCGCCGGGAGGCCGCATGGACGAAAAGAAGCCAGCATTTGAATTCACCAACGGGCAGAAGAAAATCGTCGCCGCCGGCGTCACCGCGTTGGCGTTGACGGTTGTCGCCGCGTTCGCCGCGTTCGTGGTCTGGGCGTGCGTGCGCGTGCTGGAACTCACGTCCGCCGCCATCGTGCCGGTGCTGCTCGGATTGTTCCTGTCGCTTTTCTTCAAGCCCTACTATGGCTGGTTCCGCTCGCGTCTGCGCAATCCGACGCTGGCGTTTTTCGCGATGTCCGCGACCGTGCTCGTGCCTGCGGGTTTGATCGTGTGGTTCGCAGGTTCGGCCATCGTGGCCCAGGTGTCGAATTTTCTGGCCGCCGCGCCGACGTTGGTGACGAAGATGAGCGTCTGGTGCCAGACTAACCATCCCGGCTGGGAACTGGGGCTGCGCCAATTGGGCGCGCCGGAAAGCGTTTTGCTGTTCTTCACGGATCCGGCGGCGTTTTCGCAAGACACCTGCGCCCAACTCGGCGCCGCCTACGGCGGGAGCGCCGTGAAGGTGGGCGTGGGCATAGCCAAAAGCATGCTGGGGTTGCTCAACGGCGTCATCGTGTTCGTGTTTTTCGTGTATTTTCTGATGAAGCCGGATGTCAAAGGCGCCGATTTGGCCAGCCATTTGGCGTTTTGCAAAAAGGACACGCGCGCGTTTCTCGGCGAGCAGGTGGATGCGTTCTGCGACGTGATGGTGAACTTCTTCCAGCGGCAGGTGCTGATTTGCCTGGTCGAAGGCGTGCTGTACGGAGCGGGTTTCGCGTTGGTGGGCGTGCCTTACGGCTTTTTGATCGGGTTCGGATTGGGCGTGTTCAACCTCGTGCCGCTTTTGGGCACGGTAGTGTTTCTGCCGATCGCTGCCGCGCTGGCGTTCTTCGGGGACGGCGGCAGCACGTTCCGGCTCGTGGGCGCGTTGGTCGTGTGGGCGTGCGGCCAGGTGGCGGACGGCTACTGCATCACGCCGGTGATCCAGGGCGGCAAGACTGGACTCGGGTTCGCGGGCGTCATCTTTTCGTTCGTGTTCTGGGGAACGGTTTTCCATTCGATGATCGGTTTGCTTTTGGCGATTCCGCTTTCCGCATTTTGGCTGGTGCTGTGGCGCGCGGTCAAGAAGCGCTACGTGCGGCCGGTGCTGTGATTTTCGTTCAACAACAAAAAAAGAAAGGAATGACGAGATGAAGAGATGGGTTTGTCCGGTTTGCGGATACGTTCACACGGGTGACACGGCTCCGGACAGGTGCCCGCAGTGCGGCGTGCCGGGCGCGAAGTTCAAGGAACAGGCGGCGGAAGTCGGCAAGATGACTTGGGCGTGCGAACACGTCGTCGGCGACGGCAAGGTGGGTGACGCGGAGGTCACGAAGGGCCTCAAGGACCATTTCAACGGCGAGTGCTGCGAAGTCGGCATGTATTTGGCGATGAGCCGCCAGGCCGAGCGCGAGGGCTATCCCGAAATCGCGGAAGCGTTCAAGCGCTATGCGTTCGAAGAGGCCGAGCACGCCGCCAAGTTCGCCGAACTGCTCGGCGAGGTGGTGACGAACTCCACGAAGAAGAACGTCGAAATGCGCCGCGACGCCGAACAGGGCGCCTGCGCCGCCAAGCTCGAAATCGCCAAGCGCGCGAAGGAACTCGGCTACGACGCCATCCACGACACCGTGCACGAGATGGCCAAGGACGAAGCCCGCCACGGCGCCGGCTTCGAAGGACTCTACAACCGCTACTTCAAGTAAGTTCCGGCGCGACGCTTCCCGCCGTTTCGTTCGCGGCATGCGGATGCGTGCCCGACGCGCGGGGTTCCACGTTCCGCAATCGCCTCTTGAGCGGCGATGCGGAACGTGGTATCATTTGCGTATGAAAAAATTGAACTTGATCGTGGTGGCGTTGATCGCCGCCGTCTCTTCCGCGCGCGACCACGTGCTTTGGTACGATTCGGCCGCCGACGATTCGCTCAAGGGCTGGGAGGAACAGTCGCTGCCTATCGGCTGCGGCCATTTCGGCGTGAACGTGTTCGGCACGAGCTGGGGCGAACGGCTGCAGCTCACCGAAAATTCGTTTCTCACGCACCGCAACCTCACGAACGCGCTCGACGTCCGGTTTCTCTTCCCCGGCCACTCCGTTTGGAACGCGCGGAACTACCGCCGAGACCTGACGCTTGAAACTGGCGTCGCCACCGTGTCCTACGCCGTCGATGGCGTCGCCTTCAAGCGCGAATACTTCGCGTCCTATCCGGCGCGCACGCTGGCCATCCGCTTTACGGCATCCAAGAAGGGCGCGCTCAATTTCACGCTCGCGCCGGAGATCCCGTTCCTGCGCCAGTTCGGCCGGGGCAAGGAGGCGTGGGTCGGGCGCGAAGGGCGCATGCGCGCCGAAGGGAACGTGCTCGACGTGCGGCAGCGCCTGCAGTGGTACAACGTGCGCTTCTTCGGGCGTTTCCACGTGCTCACGGACGGCAAGCTCACGACGCTCGACCATTCGCTCGAAGTGGCGGACGCCACCGAGGCGACGGTGTTCTTCAGCTGCGGCACGAACTACAAGCTTTCCACGGACGTGTTCACGTCGGCCGAAGGCGAGTTCTCCGGCGAAACGGAAAAGCAGCTCAAGGACGAAGACGATCCCGCCGAGGACGTGAAGAAGCGCGTGGCCGCGGCGGCCGCGAAGGGTTGGGACGCGCTCAAGGCGGAGCATTTGGCAGATTTGGGCGGCTTGATGCGGCGCGTCGCCGTGGAGCTGCCGGGCGCGGACGCCGCCGAGGACGCGGCCATGCCCACGGACAAGCTGCTCGAGGCGTATGGCAAGGGCCGGCCCAGCGCCTACCTCGAGGAGACGTATTTCCAGTACGGCCGCTACCTGCTCGCGTCCAGTTCCCGTCCCGGCACGCTGCCGGCGAACCTGCAGGGCGTGTGGACGGCGCACGACAAGTCGCCGTGGGGCGCCG
>JAKSOX010000084.1 GCA_024405335.1 Kiritimatiellia bacterium | reverse complement strand
TTGCGCCGAATGCTACTCGCGCGAGAAGATCCTCGATCAGTGGGAGGCGTTGCTGCAGGAGGTTGTGTTGAAGGTGCAAAATACGACCGAATGGAATTCGAAAATATGACCGCGTGAAACCGCTCGCATTTTTGTTCGAAAAAAAAGAAAAAAAGTGCTTGCGTCCGGAGCGGGTGTTTTGATATACTACGCGGCCATGGGACAACAACTTAGACAGAGAGCCAAGAGGGCCCGCCGGAAAGCGCGCGACAAGCGCGCCAACGCAAAGCTTCTCGCGGCGAAGAAGGCGAAGTAAGTAGCCTGCGGTGGGATGGCCGAGCGGTTAGGTAGCGGACTGCAAATCCGCTTACAGCGGTTCAACTCCGCTTCCCACCTCCAGTCTAGGGCGCGTAGCTCAGTTGGTTAGAGCACTACCTTCACACGGTAGGGGTCACTGGTCCGAGTCCAGTCGCGCCCACCAAAAACGCCACGGCACAAGCCGTGGTTTTTTTCATGGGTTGGCAGCGCGCGCTTGATCAATCTGCTCAACCGGCATTTGCGTTTTCCGTTGTCCAAAGCGATTGCATGTGGTATACTGTCCGCCAGTTTGTGGTTTTTGTAAACGCAAGGAGGTCTGCGGACATGGTGCGATTGACGTTTTCGGCCGTGGCGGCCTGTTCGGCGGCGTTTGCCTTCGCCGGGCGGCTTGCGGTCATTTCCGTGGAGGATCCCGGCGGGTATGCGCTGAGCAAATCGCGCGATTCCGCCGAACTCGTCAAATTGGCCGACGCCGGCAAGCGCGTTTTGGCGCTCGCCCGCACGGACAACGATTTCGAGCGTTTCGCCGAAGGCGTTTCGGCGGTGGCGTTCGAGGACGTGCCCGAGCGCCACCTCGTGCGCGGGTGGCGCGCGATGCGCGTGAAGACGTTTCTCGCGATGCGCTTCGATCCCGTTTCCACGCCCGAATTTTTCCGCCGCCGCGGCGGTTTCGCGGCTTGGCGTTCCGGGGTGGACGGCCTGCTGCTCGGCAAGGGCTCGGACAAGTGGCCCAAGGCGTGGTCCGCCGCGCTCGAAGCCGCGCGCGTCGACCACGCGCTGTGCGAGGAGTTGGTCGATCTGGCGGCGCGTTGCGGCAAGAGTTCCGACGCGGGCGTGCGCGCGCTGGGCCGCCGTGGTCTCGCGTGGCTGGAGGCGATGGACGTGGAGGAGTCGGAACTCGACTGCCTGCGCGCCGAGACGTGGGCCTACGCCGCGCGTCTCGCCAAGGCGCTCGGCGAGGCGGAGCCGAAGCGTCCCGATTTCCCGCTCGCGGGTCCGGACGGCGCGGCGTGGTACCGCGTCGCGGATCCCGGAGCCGTCCGCGCGAAGAAGACGACGAGTCTGGCCGCGAAGGTGCGCATGGACGCGAAGGAGGCCGTGCCCGGCGCCTCGTTCTCGTCCAACCGCGACGGCTTCGAGTTTTCCTTCACGTGCGCGGAAGGCCCGAAGCTCGGCAAGGACGAATGGCCGGGCGGCGAACTGACGTTCGACCTGTTGATGCCGTCCGACGGCGGCAAGGACCTGATGGCGTACCGTTTCCGCATGGATTTGCGTCCGGTCGAGACGAACCTGTGCTGGCTCATGGGATGGGGATCCTACTACGCCAACGAACGCCGGTTCAGCTTCCCCGGCGAGGACCGCCTCGAGCTCGTGCCGCGCCGCAGCTGGGGCCCCACGTGCCCGAAGCCGGAGGCGAAATTTTCGTTCGCGCGCGGCGCGAACGGCGGCTGGACGGCCGCCGTGCGGTGTTCGTGGACGCCGTTCTTCAACCAGTGGCCGGCGACGCGGTCCGACTACAACGCGATTTGGCTGTGCGAAGCGACGCGCACGCAACATCTGGCGGACGGCCGCTGCGTGTCCAAGCCGTTTTGCGATCCGTTCAAGGTGAGCTGGCTGCACGGCTCCCAGACGAATTGGGAATTCTTCTTCAAGGCAACCAAGTTCGCGTCCATGGCCAAGGCGTTCGACAAGGCGTACGGCGAAGAGCGCCGCCGGCTCGTGTTCATGGACAAGGAGCGCTGGTACTGGCACGACGCGCAGCCGGCGGAGTCCTTCGCGCGCAACGACCACGCGGCCGACAAACTCTACGCGGAGGCGGTGGTGGAGCCGATGGAGTTCGGCCCCGAAGGCAAGGCGAGCCGCATGCTCGCCGCCGGCAAGAAGGGCGACGAGGCGCCGCAGGTGTTTTCGGCCCAGCCGCACGTGCGCGCGCAGGTGCTCGCGGACGTGCCCAAGGTGCAGCATTTCGGATGGCATCTCGACGTCGCGCGGCGCGACTTCCTGCTCGAACGTTTCGCCGGGCGCACGCCCAAGCCGCCGAAACTTTCCGCGGCGGCGGCCGCCCGGAAGGAACAACAGAAACCCGTCAAAACGCCGAATCTCGAATTGGACGACGGCGGCGACATCGAACTCGACGACACGGAGTACTGAGCCATGACGACACTCATTTTGGCGGCTGCCGCTTGGACGGCGTTCGGCATCGACCCGTACGGCGAGACGATGCACCTCAATCACGAGAAACCGCGCGACGCCGTGGAAATATCCGCGCTCGACGTGCGCGCGGCGAAGGGCGAGTTCGAAAGCGCGTCCTTCCTGCTGTGCCCGTCCCGCGACATGAAAGCGCTGGACGTGCGCGTGTCCGACCTGATCGGCCCGGGCGGAGCGACGCTCGCGAAGACGTGCGCCGACGTGAAGTCCGTGAAGGTGTGGTATCAACCGAAGAACAGCTGGACTCGCTACCGCGTGGGCATTCGCTGGGAGCCGGAACTGCTGCCGGACATGCTGCTGCACGATTCGTCGCTGATCAAGGTGGACGAAGAGAAAAAGGCCAACTTCCTGCGCATCGGCAAACCGGGTTCGTACCGCTACGTGGACATGACGGAACGCAAAATCGGCGGTCCGTTCGCGGACGACCTCGAGGAGGTCGCCGACGCGAAGAGCTTCGTGCCGTTCGACGTGGGCAAGGGACGCTACCAGCAGTACTGGATCACCTGGAAAGTGCCGAAGGACGCGAAACCCGGCGTCTACAAGGGCGAAGTCGCCTTCGTCGAGGCGGGACGTCCCGCGGGAGCGCTGCCCGTGTCGTTCACCGTGTATCCCTTCGAACTGCCCACGCCGCGCACGCACTACGACCCGTCGCGCGAATACACCGTCACCATCATGGGCACGCCCACGATCGGCGGCTGCCTGTCGGGCAGCAAGGACCTCGCCACGGCCGAGCGCAAGGCGCGGTACTGCTACCAGGAGCTGTTCGACCACAACGTGCGCCACCCAGACTTGCCGATTCCCGGTTCGGAGGATCCGGACGACATCCAGTGGCGCGAAGTGCTGATGATGCGCGAAATCGGCTATCCGCTCGACTTCTCTTTCGGCGGATCGTCCTGTCCCTGGGGCTGGCTGGATCCGTACATCGACGGCAACGTCGACCCCGAAAAGGACCGCGCGAAATACGAGCGCTACCTGAAGGGCCACAAGGAATACGTCGAAAAGGCGCTCGCCGACTGCGAGAAGGTGCACGGACACCGCAACGTGTTCATGACGGGCGCGGACGAAGCGGCGCCGTGGACGTGCCGCCGCGAACTGCCGTTCTGGCGCCTCGTGCACGACGCGGGCGGCGGGACGTTCGCCACGAGCCCCTCGTGGCGGGACATGAACTGGGCGCTCGACGGCGGCGATCTGCCCGGCACGATTTCCTACAAGGAAACGGCGCATTGGCACGCCGCCGGCGCGCGGGCGTATTCCTACGCCGCGCTGTTCATGGGCCCCGAATGTCCGCAGATCTGGCGGCGCAACAAGGGCATCCGCTTCTACTATTCCGATTACGACGGCGTAAACGAATACTGCTGGAAATGCGGCTCCAACAAGTGGAACGACTTCCAGTATTTTCCAGGCGTCTACCGCCAGTTCGGCAACGCCTTCCCCACGGTCGACGGCTACGTGGGAACCGTGGCCCTGGAAGGTCTGCGCGAAGGAATCGACGACATCCGCTACCTGTCGCTGCTGCGTCTGCGGGCGGACGCAGCCGTGGCGTCGAAGGACCGCAAAACGGCGCGCCTCGGCCGCGCGGCGATCGCGTGGGTGGAGGGCACGGATCCCGAAAAGGTGCGCGACCTCGACGCGTTCCGCCGCCAGGCCGCGGCGTGGATCGTGAAGCTCCAGGAACTGGTGGGTCCCGAGCCCGCGCCCAAGGCGCCGCGCTACGCGGTGAAGCCGCTGCCGCCCAGCAAACTGCTGGCTGGCGTCGCTTCCGTGCCGGCGGAAAAGGCGCTCGCCGCCGCGCGCGCCGCCGTCGCGCGGAACCGGTACGACGTGGCGTTCCCGCTTTACCGCAAAGCCGCCGAGAGCGCGGCGAACCCGGCGAAGGACCGGCTCGCCGCCTACGAGGAGCTGGCCGCGCGCCTCATCGCGGTCCGCCGCCGGGACGAGGCCGTGCAGGCGATCGACGGCGCGTTGTCGCTGGGACTGCGCGCCACGGAGAAAGGCCGGCTCGGCGTGCGCAAGCTCGAACTGATGGTGACGCCGCGCACCTACCACGAGGAATTCGCCGAGGAGCAGCTCCGAGGCGCGCGCGACGAGGTCGCCAAGTTGCGCGAGGATCCGTTGCTGGACCGCAAGACAATCGCCTCCATGATGGTGACGTTGAGCGAAACGGCGCAGAAGAACGCGAAACACCAGCTCGCGCTGGATCTCACGAAGGACGCCGTCTCGTCGTGGGGGCTTTCCGAAACGGAGGCGGCGTGGATCCACGAATCGCGCTGCATGGCCTTCGCCGCGCTGGGCGACAACGAAAAGACCGTTCGGGAAGGCGACCTCGCGTGCCGCGGCAAGGCGAGCAGCAAGCGCATGCACTACGCGATCGCGAGGGCCGCCGAAGCGACGGACCAGCTCGACCGCGCGTTCCGCGCCTACGAAGGCGCGATGGGCTTTTGCGACGAAATCGAACAGGCCGACGAACGCGCGCGCCTCAAGGCGAAGCTCGGCGAACTGAGCCGGAAGCGCAGCAAGAACGAAAAGGCGACCGAGGACTCGTTCGACGGAATGAACGACGTTTCGCTCGACGAATGACGCGCTGGCTGGCGGTTTGCCGAAGGATTTCGCGATCTTCAAGCCGAAAGGGTTTGTGAAGCAATGGGGCTGAATAGCGGCGTGGCCGGCATCCTTGCGCTCTTTTTCGCGGTTGCCGGATGTTCGCGGGAAGACGGATGCGAGATCCGCACGGCGGCCGACTTGAAAGGGCGGCACGTCGCGCACATGTCGAGCGATTTCCACAAAAGGGAGCTCGTGGCGCTTCAGCCGGACATCGTCTTCGACCCGTATTCCGAATATTCCTTTGCGTTCGAGTCGCTCCGCAAGGGCAAGATAGCCGCCGTTTCGATTGGCGACACCTACGCGGACGTGTGGACCGCGAAGTACCCCGGAGAGTTCCGGGTGATGTTCGCGTACGCGGACGACGTCTGCTGTTTCCTTCTGCCGAAGAACTCGCCGTTGAAACCGAAGCTCGACGCCGAACTTCGCAAGATGGGCGCCGAAGGAACCCTGGACGCGGTTTACCACAAGTGGGTCGAGGCCGCGAAGGCGGGGAACTCGCTTGAACTGCCGCGGCAGACGGCTCCGTCCGGGGCGAAGGAACTCGGCGTCGCCTGCGCCGCGATCAGCGAGCCGTGGTGCATGGTCGCGAACGGAGAGGTCGTAGGCATCGACATGGAGATACTCACGCTTGCCGCCAATCGGCTCGGCTTGCGCCTGAAACCCAAGGCCTACAGCTGGGGCGGGATGGTCGACTGCGTAAACGGCGGGCGCTGCGACGTCGCCTGCGGCGGCGTCTACACGGCCGGCGGCGTTTTCCCGACGGTGGACGTCTCCGAGAAGTACGCGGACGTGAAGATGTGCATTCTCGTGCGGAACGAAGCGTTCGGGGGCGGGGCGCCGGGGCTCACCGCTTTCGCGAAATCCATGAAGGCGAGTTTCGTCCGCACTTTCGTGACCGAAGACCGCTGGAAGATGCTGGCGGACGGCTTCGTCGTCACGCTTCTCATCACGTTCCTCTCGGCGTTGCTCGGAACGGCGCTCGCGTTTCCGGTGTGGTTGGCGCGCACCTCGCGCGTCCGGCCGATCGCGTTCTGCGCCAAGGCGTACATCGCGATTCTGCAGGGAACCCCGGTCCTCGTCCTGTTGATGGTGCTTTTCTACGTCGTCTTCGGAAAGGCGGACGTCGACGCCCTTTGGGTGGCGGTCGTCGGCTTCGGGCTGAACCTCTCGGCCTATGCGGGCGAGATGCTCAGGAGCGGCGTCGACTCCGTTCCGCGCGGACAGGTCGAGGCGGCGCTGGCGCTCGGCTACACGCCGCGGCTGGCGTTTTTCCGCTTCGTGCTGCCGCAGGCGGTGCGGACGGTCCTGCCGGTCTACCGCGGCGAACTGATCGGACTTCTCAAGATGACTTCCATCGTCGGCTACATCGCCATCGGCGACCTCACCAAGGCGAGCGATCTCGTCCGCAGCCGCACTTACGAGTCGTTCTTCCCGATCATCACGACGGCCTTCGTCTATTTCGCCGCATCCTGGCTCCTGGCCTTTGCGTTCGAGCGCTTCGGGCGGCGGCTCGACCCGGCCTTCGGGCGCGGGCGGAAAGGGGGTGCGGCATGATCGCGGTTTCGCATCTGCGGAAATCCTTTGGCGGCGTCGCGGTTCTGAAGGACGTGAACGTCGAGATCGCGAAGGGCGAAGTCGTCTCGGTCGTCGGTCCGTCGGGAACAGGAAAGTCGACGTTTCTTCGGTGTCTCAACCGGCTGGAGACGCCCGACGGCGGGTCGATTCTCGTCGACGGCGTCGACGTCACCGCGCCGGGGACCGATCTCGCGACGGTCCGGCGCAAGATGGGGATGGTGTTCCAGAACTTCAATCTTTTCGGCAACCGGGACGTTCTCGGCAACGTGACGGCGGCGCAATGCGACGTTCTGGGAGTTCCCAGGGACGCGGCGAGACGCAAGGCGATGGATCTGTTGGAGCGCGTCGGGCTTGCGGACAGGGCGGAGGCGCTTCCGGACGAGCTTTCGGGCGGGCAGAAGCAGCGCGTCGCCATTGCGCGGGCGCTGGCGATGGATCCGGAAATCCTGTTGTTCGACGAGCCGACGTCCGCACTGGATCCGACGATGGTCGGCGAGGTGCTGGCGGTCATCAAGGACTTGGCGAAGTCGAGAATGACGATGCTGGTCGTCACGCATGAAATGGGATTCGCGCGCGACGTTTCGACGCGGGTCCTGTACATGGACGACGGCGTCGTCTACGAAGAGGGAACGCCGGACGAGATTTTCAACCGCCCGCAGAAGCCGAAGACGGTGGAGTTTGTCGGCCGGATCTGTCTCAAGCAGGCGAGGGACATGCTGCGACTCCTGCGCGAAGGCATCCTTTCGGACGGTCGCGTCGATGAAATCGAGGCCCAGATGCTTCTGCGTCTGGCGGAACCTTTCGAACGCTTCGGCGACGCCAAAATGAACCTCATCGTCTCCGCGCTTCGCCAGATGCTGTCCGACGGCGTGATCTCGGAAACCGAATCGCAGCAGATATCCGCCATTCTCGGCGGCGTGTGAAGGCGGGGAGAGCCCGCTGTTGCGCATTTCGTGGCATTGCATTTCGCGGAGCTGCGGCCAAAGGGGGTGGCGTTCTGCCGCACGACGTGGTACAATATGCGGCATGGAAAAGGCGGCGACAGACATCTACACGTTCAAGAAACTCCGCGAAGGCGGTTTCACCTACGTCGACAAGACGGGGCTGCTGCTTCCGCTCGTGGACTTTTCCATCGGTTCGCAGTTCTTCATGGCGCGGCCGCGGCGGTTCGGGAAGTCGCTGCTGGTGTCCACG
>JAKSOX010000083.1 GCA_024405335.1 Kiritimatiellia bacterium | reverse complement strand
GCAGTTCCGTGCCGTCGATCCAATTCCACGTCCCGGCGGCGAACGCCGAAAAAGCCCCGCACGCCGCCGCGACCAGCAACCCAAACGATTTCGTTTTCATGGCCCCATTGTACCACGCCGCGCGTCGCGGGTCAAAGGGAGTCGGGAAGAACGCGCAAAACGACAGCGCAAAACGACGGGCGGCGCACGCAAAATCAGTTGATTGCGCATGGCCTGTTTATGGTATACTATGCGGCATGCGTGGCAATGTGTCAAAATTGTTCTGGTCGGCGCTGGCGGGAGCGGCGGTTCTGGCGGGGTGCTGCTCCGTCCAGCAAACCGACGTCCCCGCAAACGACCCTCCGTACCGTCTGGCCGACGGGTCCCGTCCGATTTCGCACGCGGTCGCGTCGAACTACGGCTGGTATCTGTTCAACGCCATCCCGCTCGTGACCGGCAACGCCAACGTCGAAAGCTTCTTCCCCTGGGCGTTTTTTTCGGACGACGTGCGTTTCGACGTTCTGCAGGCGCATCTCGTCGAATTGGCGGAAAAGCGCGGAGCGCAACTCCGCGAGCTCAACTTGTCGCGCGACGAATCAATTTTCTTCGACGTTCCGGGTTTGAGCATCCCGTTGCCGATTCCGTATTTGTTCTGCTACCACGAAAAGCAGGTGTCCGCCGTGCTGGCGGAAGGCTCGCCCAAGCCGTCCGAAAACGCCAGCGCGCGGGACGTGGCCCGGCTGCTCGAAGAACTCGACGACGGGGAGGTCCGGAAATGACGCGGCGTTCGGTTCTGCCGTGCCTCGCGGCGGCGCTTCTGGCGGGATGCACGAGCGTGAAAATCACGGAAAATTTCGGCGACGCCAAGGTCGAAGCCGGAGCCGAGCCGCTGGCGGCCGTCGAAATCGAAAATTCGAGCTGGCTGCTGCTCGACTTCATTCCCATCGCCAGCGGCGACCCCGAACACCCGAACCGCAATTGCTGCCGTTGGTTCCGCAACACGGCCACGCTGGAAACGAACGTCAAGCTGTTGGGCGCGGAAATGAAGCGGCGCGGCGCCACGCGCTGCGCCAACGTCACCAGCCGCTGGACCGACGAGAAAGCGCTCGTCATCCTCCTCGCGCGCCGCGCGTACCACACGTCCGCCGTCATCTTGAAGGACCCGAAATGAGAATCGCCGATTCCGTCCAGAAACTCGAACCCTACGTGCCCGGCGAACAGCCGAAGTCGCGCGACGTGGTGAAACTCAACACGAACGAAAACCCCTATCCGCCTTCGCCAGAAGTGGCGAAGGTGCTGGCCTCCTTCGACCTGGACCGCCTGCGGCGCTATCCGGATCCGAACTTCGCCGAAATCCGCCGCCGGCTCGCCGAAATCTGGCACACCGTCCCAGAGCGCGTGTTCGTGGGCAACGGGTCGGACGAAGTGCTCACTCTCGCCGCCCGCGCGTTCGTGGACGACCACGAGGCGATCGGCTCCTTCGATCCGTCGTATTCCCTGTACAGGACGCTGGCGGCGATCCGCGACGTGCCCTTCGTGGAATCGCCGCTGGCCGCCGATTTCTCGTGGACCGAGCCCGTGGTGCGCGGCGGGGACGGCACGCCCGTGGCGCTCTTCCTGCTCACGAACCCCAACGCACCCACGTCCGTCGCCTACCCGAAAGACAAAATCGCCGCGTTCGCCCGTTCGTTTCCGGGCGTGACGATGGTGGACGAAGCATACGCCGATTTCGCGGACGAAAACTGCGTGGACCTCGCCACCGCGCCCGACAACCGCAACGTGGTGGTGATGCGCACGCTTTCCAAGAGCTTCTCGCTCGCGGGGCTGCGCCTCGGCTACTGCATCGGTCCCGAAGACCTGGTCGAAGCGCTCTACAAGGTGAAGGATTCCTACAACGTGGACGCGATCGCGCAGGAGGTGGCGCTCGCCGCGCTCTACGACCTGCGCTGGATGAAGGCCAACGTCGCCAAAGTGACGGCCACGCGCGAGCGCGTCAAACGCGAACTCGAAAAACGCGGCTGGCAAATGCCCGCGTCGCAGTCGAACTTCCTCTTCGCCAAACCCCCGGCGAAAACCGGCGAAACCGCGCACGAAACCGCGGCGCGCATTTTCGATTCGCTCCGCGGGCGGCACGTCTACGTGCGGTACTTCAAGGGGCCGAAAACGGGCGACCGCGTCCGGATCACGGTTGGCGACAACGCCGACATGGACCGTCTGCTCCAGGCCTTGGACGAAATCGCCTGACCCGCCAAAAACAATCCCACGAAACGAAACCCGCTTTTCATCACGACCATGCATCCGATTTCAAAACCCGACTACATGCCAATCGAAGAGCTGCGGAAACTGCAGCTCCAAAAGCTGCAGAAGCTCGTTCCCTACGAATACGAGCGCGTGGCGCTCTTCCGCCGCCGCTGCGACGAAACGGGCGTGAAGCCCCGCGACCTCGTCACGCTCGCCGACCTCGCGAAGTTCCCCTTCATGAAGAAGACGGACCTCCGCGACGAGTACCCCCTCGGCCTCACCGCGGCCCCGATGAAGGAAATCGTCCGGTTCCACTGCTCCTCGGGCACCACGGGCAAGCCGATCTGCATCCCCAACACCAAGGGCGACGTCGAAGTGTGGGCGGACGCCACGGCGCGCTGCCTCGCGATGTACGGCCTCACCGACGAGGACGTTCTGCAGGTTTCCTACGGCTACGGGCTCTTCACCGGCGGCCTCGGCCTCCACTACGGCGGCGAAAAGCTCGGGTGCGCCGTGCTGCCCACCTCCGCCGGCAACACCGAAAAGCAGCTGATGCTGATGCGCGACCTGGGCACCACCGCCATCGCCTGCACGCCCAGCTACTTTCTCCACGTGATCGAAGTCGCCAAGAAGCTCGGCATCGACTTCCGGCGGGACACGAAACTGCGCCACGGCATCTTCGGCGCCGAACCGTGGACGGACGAAATGCGCGCGAAAATCGAAGCCGAAAGCGGCGTCGTCGCGCACGACATCTACGGCCTCACCGAAATCTCCGGACCCGGCGTGGCCGGCGACTGCGGCTGCGGCGGCCTCCACGTGTGGGAAGACCACTACTACCCCGAAATCGTCGACCCCGAAACGCTCCGCCCCCTGCCGGACGGCGAACGGGGCGAACTCGTGTTCACCACGCTGGACCGCTTCGGCACGCCGATGGTGCGCTACCGCACGCGCGACTTGACGCGGCTCCGTCCGGGGACGTGCCCCCGTTGCGGGCGCACGATGCGCGTCATGGACCGCGTGTCCGCGCGGTCGGACGACATGCTGATCATCCACGGCGTGAACGTGTTCCCGAGCCAAATCGAAACGGCCCTGCTGCGCATCCCCGAAATCGCGCCGCACTACCAGATCGTGCTCACGCCCACCGAGACGCTGGACCTCTTCGAGATCAAGGTGGAACTCACGCCCGAGGCGTTTTCGGACAACATCCGCGCGCTGGAAGCGCTGCGCAAGCGCGTCCTCGCGGCCGTCAAGCAGATCATCGGCCTCACGCCGAAGATCATTCTGGTGGAGCCCAACTCGCTCCCGCGTTCCGAAGGCAAGATCAAGCGCGTCATCGACAACCGCAAGAAATGAGGCGACGGACATGAACATCAACCAGATCAGCATCTTCCTCGAAAACCGCCCGAAACACCTTTCGGAGATCTGCCGCACCCTCTCCCGCGCGAACGTGTCGATCGTGACGCTGTCGCTGGCGGACACCGCCGATTTCGGCATCGTGCGCATGATCGTGTCGGACCACGAAAAGGCCCGTCAGGCCCTCGCGGCGGCGGGGCACGTGGTGAACGTGCGCGAGGTGCTCGCCGTCACCGTGCCGGACCGTCCGGGCGGCATGGCCGAAATCATGGAACTGCTCGACTCCGCCGGCGTGAACATCGAATACTCCTACGCCTTCGCGTTCCACCACGGCGAAAAGGCCGTGCTCGTGTTCCGGTTCGACGACAACGCCAAGGCCGCCAAGGTCCTGGAGGCCGCCGGCGTGATCACGCTGAACGAGCGCCAGATCGAAGAATCGGCCAAGTGACGCCCGCGAGGCCCCCATGCCCAAACTGCCCGCCACGGTCCGTCTCGCGCTCGGCTACGTCCTCTTCGCGGCGCTGTGGGCCGCGTTGCGTCTGCCGTGGCTTTCCTCCGACGGCGGCGTGCCGTTCCTGTGGGAATACGGCTTCAACGCCACGGACGAGGGCTACTACCTCTACGGCGGCAAGGCGAAATACCTGTGGGGATCCTTCGTGTCGACGATCGGACCCGAGGCCTTCACCTTCGGGCATTCCGCGCTCACGCATCTGCTGGCCTATCTGGGGCATTTGTTCTTCGGCCTTTCCGCCTGGGCGTGGCGGCTGCCGTTCACGGCGGTCAACTTCGCCGCGTGGTCCGCGGTCTACTTCCACGTGGCGCACCGCGCGCGGGCCCGCACCGCCTTCGCGTTGTGCGCGCTCGTGTCGAGCGTTCCCGCCGTGGTCGCGTACGAGCGCGTGGCCGCGAACGACGTGCTCGTCGCGTCGCTCGTCGCGCTTGCGTACGTGCTCGCCTGCGGACGCGGCATGGCGCGTCTCGCCGCCGCCGCCACGTGCGCCGCCGCCGTCGCCTACGTGAAACCCAGCGCATGGCTGCTGCTGCCGATCGTTTTCGCGGGCGTTCTCCAAACGCCGAAGACGGACGCGAAATGGAAGGACGCGGCGATTTTCGCCGGCTTCTTCGCGGCCGCGTGGGTCGTCGGCTTCCTGGCCGTGCGCGTGCTGCTCCTTCCGGACGCCGCCGCCGCCGGCGTTCCCGTGGCGGAGCTGATCCGCCAAACGACCACGTTCAACCCGATGATCCCGCCGCTTTTCCCGCTCGCGGCCCATCTCAAGGCGATTTCGGCTTTCCCGCGCGACCCCGGATGCGCGGCGCTCGGCGCGACGGCCGTGATGGTCACGGCGTTCCCGCTGTGGGCGGGGCTTGCGCGCGCAATGCGGCGGCGGTTCGACGGCACGACGCTCTTTTTCTTCGCGACGCCCTTCTACGTGTTCGCCGCCGCGCTCGTGAACAACGTCTACACGCACTACTTCCTGCCCGCGCTGATGCTGCAGCCCGTGACGTGGACGCTGTTCGCCGCCTCGGGCACGGGCGACCCCGCGCCCGAAGCGGCGGAACCGACGACGCGGCGGCAAACCGTCCTCGCGCTGGTCGCCGAAATCGCGTTCGCCGTCGTTTTCGTGGCGTTGCTGGCCGCGTTCGGCTCCACGCCGCAGGCGCACGAAGCCGGTCCCTACTATTCGCGCATCTACAACACGCTTTTCCATCCCATGCCGAAACACAACGTGTGGTGCTTCACGGCGCCGTACGCGCTCGCGCTCGCGCTGTTCTCCACGGTCGCGTTCGCCACGGTGGGCCGCGTCCGCCGCAGTCGGGCCTTCCCCGCCGCCGCGTCCCGGCCGCCCGCCGCCGGACCGGTCTTCCCGGCGGCCCTGCTCGGCTTCGCCGTGGCGTTCTCCGCGCTGCCGGCCGCGTGCCTCAGGGACGCCTCCATCCACCCTTCCGCCGTCTACATGGCGACGCTCTTCGTTTCGGCCCTCGCCTGCCACTTGTTTTTCACGTGCTGCGCCGGAGCGCGCGTGCGGAACGCGATTCCGTTTCTGCTGTTGGTGCTCGGACTGAACGCCGCCACCGCCTGGGCGCCAGCCGTGTCGCAACTGCTCGCGCCAGGCACGCATTCGAAGGCGCGAACCGCCGCCGAAATCGCGCGCCTCGTGCCCGCCAACGCGCTGGTGGTGGGCGAACGCGCCAACGACCTGCTCATGTCCGTGCCGCTCCAGACGGCGTCGACCTTCCCCTCGGCGGGCGATCCAGTGCCCGCGATCGACGCCGCCCGCGCGAAAAACCCGCGGCGCCCGGTCTACGTGCTCATGCCGCTCGACGCGCAGAACCTCAACTACCGCAAAATCCTCGCCCAGAACCGCCATCGGCTCGTGAAAGTGAAAAGCTTCCGGCTGCCGGCTTTCAGGGACGGCAAGCCCGAGGACGTCTGGCTCTGCCGGGTGCTCGGCGACGGGGAAGCGCCTTAGGGCGGCGACTGAAAATCCGCGAACGGACGTTTTTTCAAACGAAAGGAAAACGACATGAACGAAACCAAAAAGAAAATCCTCGCGGCGGCCGGCCTCGTGGCGGCGACGGCCGCGGCGGCGGCGGAATGGCCGCTGCTGACCCTGCGCCACACGAGCGCGCTCAACGAACACGTCGAAACGGTGCGCCAGCTCGTCGAGGCCCAGAAGCGCCATCCGGGATGCTGCGACGAAATCTGGTTCGCGGCCGGCGGACGCCTGACGCCGGAAAACGTGCGCAAAAACGCGGAGGCCTTCGCGCGCTTCCGCCCGCTCTGCGAAGAGGCGGGCATCGCCGTCGGCTACCAGCAGGGGGTGACGCTCGGACACGACTCGAACTTCGGCAAGTCGCCGCGCGACTTCCAGTTCGCCACCGACGTGTGGCAGCGCGACCGCAACGGCAACAAAATGGGCATGCTCTGCCCGCGCGCCCCGGAAACGCTGCAGTACGAATACGAGTACGCCAAGACGATCATGGAAACCGCCAAGCCCGTTTCCTATTGGCTGGACGACGACATGCGCCTCGGCTTCTGCAAGCCCGCCGGCTGCTTCTGCGACCGCTGCGTCAAGGCCTTCAACGAAGAATTCAAGCATTCGTTCACGCGCGCCGAACTGGCCGGCCGGATTTTCGGCGGACCGCAGCGCGACCCCGTGCGCGCGGAATGGTGCCGGTTCAACGCCGAATCGCTCGCGATCTACGGCGCGGCGGCCGCGCGCGCGGCTGACGACGTGCTGCCCGCCTGCCGCGTCGCCTACCAGGCGGTCCGCGGCGACTACCTCTACAACGGCACTGACTTCCGGCCCCTTCTCGAAGCGCTGAAGGGAAAGAAACGCGCGTCCACGGGAATCCGTCCGGGCGACCTCGTGTACACCGAGGATTCGCCGCGCGAGTTCGTGGGCAAGGCCCTGCGCGTGATGCGCGAAGCGGAGCGCTGCAAAACCTACGGCGATTTGGTGGGAACGGTCTGCTACGAACAGGAAACGTACCCGCGGAAGGTGTTCCACAAATCGCCCGACGCCATCGTCACCGAATGCATGCTGGCCCTGGCGAGCGGCTGCGACACGCTTTCGCTCTACTGGTATTCTGCGACCAACCCCGAACCGGTCGAAGACTTCGAGCGCTTCTGCAAGGCGATCGCGGCCGCGCGGCCGACCTTCACGAGAATGTCCGAAAACGCCCGCAAAACGCATCTCGCGGGCGTGGCGCGCTTCGTCGGATCGGCGGCGGCGGAACGGATCGAATCGTCGATTCTCGACGACGACGACCTCTCGCTGGCCCTAACCGGCATCCCGGTGACGGCGATGGAGGCGGGACTCGGCCTCTGGTACGTGAACCTGCATTCGCTCCACGAAATGGGCGCGGGCGACGTCGAACGCCTCGAGCGTGGGCGCGTCCTGTTCGCCGGACCGGCCTGGGCGGCCTTCAAGAAGGACCATCCGGACGCGGCGCCGAAGGACGGCGGCAAATGGGCGACGGTGCCGACGCCGTCGCGCTTCCCGCTCTGCTCGGAACGCAAAGCCTGGCTGGACGCCATCGACGAAGTGACGGACGGCAAGTTCCCCGTGCGCGTCGACCTCAACCATCCGCTTCGCATCCTGCCGCGCGTCGACGCGGAAGGCCGGCTCGTGCAGCTCACGCTGATGAACTGCTCGATCGGCGACGCCGCGGACTTCACGGTCCGTCTGCGCGACAAGAACGGCGAGCGCGAACGGCCCGTGTCCCGCGTCGCCGGTTGGCATCCGCTCACGCTCTTCGCCGGCGACGGCCTGTGACGCGCCGTCACCTCGAACGGAGGAAATCGCCGATGCGGGC